>CBFHUV010000028.1:0-20844 GCA_965659055.1 Polaribacter sp. | reverse complement strand
AACAAGACAAAAACAAAAATGGCGCAATTAGGGATAAAAAAAACTTTTTCATCAAATATTTTTTAATTGTTAACCTTCATACTCATCATACAAAAAGTTGTTATATGGAAAGCGTTGGGTATGTATTTTTCGAACCTCCTCATAGGTTATTTCTTTTAAATCATCAAGATTCTCTTTGTTTAAAGCAGAAATGAAAACACTAATCACCTCTATTTTTTTCATCCAGGTTTTTTCCCAGTCTTCTAGGGTATAATGCTCTTTAGTTTTTTCGGTAACCAAGTCGTCTTCATCAATAGTTTTATGGGTATAACTATCTATTTTGTTAAAGACCATGATGGTTTTTTTATCGGCACTATCGATTTCATCTAAAATGGTATTTACAGAAGCAATATGATCTTCGAAATTAGGGTGTGAAATATCAACTACGTGCAACAATAAATCAGCTTCACGCACTTCATCTAAAGTAGATTTAAACGACTCTACTAATTGGGTAGGAAGCTTTCGAATAAAACCAACAGTATCTGATAACAAAAAAGGAATGTTTTTAACAACCACCTTTCTAACGGTCGTATCTAAAGTTGCAAACAACTTATTCTCTGCAAAAACATCACTTTTACTAATGGCATTCATTAAGGTTGATTTCCCAACGTTGGTATATCCTACCAAGGCAATTCGAACCATTTTTCCTCTATTTTTTCGTTGAATCGCCATTTGTTTGTCTATGGTTGCCAACTTCTTTTTTAAGAGGTTAATTTTATCTCGGACGATTCTTCGGTCAGTCTCAATTTCTGTTTCTCCAGGACCACGCATTCCAATACCCCCTTTTTGTTTGTCTAAGTGAGTCCAAAGCCTTGTTAAACGAGGCAATAAATACTCACATTGAGCCAATTCTACTTGTGTCTTTGCAGAACTTGTTTGTGCTCTTTGGGCAAAAATATCTAGAATAAGGTTGGTTCTGTCTAATATCTTACAGTCTAATACCTTCTCGATATTTCGCATCTGTGCAGGTGATAATTCATCGTCAAAAATTGCAGTACCAATATCATGACTATCGATATAGGCTTTTACCTCTTCTAATTTACCAGTTCCCAAAAAGGTTTTGGGGTGTGGCTTTTCTAATTTTTGAACAAAACGTTTTACAGGGACTCCACCTGCAGTCTCTGTTAAAAATTGCAATTCATCTAAATATTCTTTAGATTGAATTTCATCTTGATGTTGAGAAATAATACCGATCAATACGGTTTTCTCAGAAGTAACTACTTGTTCGTCGATCATAGACAGCAAAGATACGAAGATTTCAAAATTCTAAGTGATAAATAAAACCCAATCATTTTAGCGAAACAATTGCTGTCTTTTATAGAAAAAGATGCTTACTCTTTTTTTATGAACCCTGTTTTATCAGGGTTATTGATAATGTATTTTTTATATTTTCCGTCTTTATATCGATGGTAAATAAAAACAGGCATTAATAAAAACGACAAATAAAAGACACCCAGACCCATTACAATCTCGGCTTTTGGATGCTCGGTTTTTAAAAGGTAGGCGCCTGTAGACATCCATAAGATGAAAACGACAAACATAAATTTTAACAATAACTTCATGCTAAGCTTACTTTAGAATATCTTACAAAATTACAAAAAGTTATAGCTTTATTTGCTTAATGACAAAAGAATGAATTATAGAATTTTATACTTAATTTTAGGCATGCTTCTTAGCTGTCATCAACCTATGCAAAAAAAACTTGTCATCGCGCACAGAGGTGCTTCTGGTTATTTACCAGAACACACTTTAGAAAGTAAGAAAATGGCCTTTACAATGAACGCCGATTATATAGAGCAAGATGTTGTTTTAAGTAAGGATGATGTGCCAGTAGTTATTCATGATATTTATTTAGATGATGTTACCGATGTTGCACAGAAGTTTCCTGAAAGACAGCGGAAAGATGGCCGGTTTTATGTCATTGATTTTGATATGAAAGAGTTGAGAACCTTGCAGGTTTCTGAGCGCTTTGACCCGAAAAGTCAAAGACAAGTATACCCAAATCGCTATCCAATGAAACAAGGAAATTTTCACTTACACTCCTTGGAAGAAGAAATTGAATTGATTCAAAAACTCAACAAAGAGACCGGTAAACAGATAGGAATCTATCCTGAAATTAAGGAGCCTGCGTTTCATCAAAAAGAAGGTAAAGACTTAACAGCGGTTGTTCTTAGGGTCTTGACCAATTATGGCTATACCCAAAAATCTGACCCTTGCATTCTGCAATGTTTTGACGCCAAAGAGCTCGAGCGAATTCGAACAGAATTGCACTCAGATTTGTTTTTGGTGCAACTAATAGATAGCCCCGAAGAGGCCAAACTTTTAAATCATTACGCAACGTATGCCGATGGAATTGGGCCTTGGTACCAACAAATATTAGCGGGTAAAAAAGAAGGAAAATGGCAGTTTAGTAAGTTGGTCTCAGAAGCACACCGTTTAGGGCTTAAAGTTCACGCCTACACCTTTAGAGCAGATGCTTTGGGCGATTTTTCAAGTTTTGAAGAACTACTGCAAACCTTGCTCATAGAAGCCGATATCGATGGTGCTTTTACTGATTTTCCAGATAAGGTAGTTGGCTTTTTAAAAGAAAAAGAGTAGTACAACTAACTCGTTACTTCAATCAATTTGTTGCGATATACCGTTAGCAATTTTGATTTTGAAATAAAACCATAGTATTTGCCGTCTTTGATAACTGGTAAGTTCCAAGCACTACTGTCTTGAAATTTTTTCATTACAGAAGTCATTTTATCTTTTCCAATTTCTACAATGACTGGTGGTTTTTGCATTACTTCTCTTGCAAAAACAGTTTTGTAAAGTGATTGGTCAAACATGATGGATCGAATATCGTCTAACAAGATAATGCCCAATAACTTTTCTTCATCCCTGCTGATAACAGGAAAGATATTCCGATTTGATTTCACTACGGCTTCTTTCACCAATTGGCCTAGATTCATGTCTGCATAAACGCGTACAAAACTATCTTCGATTACTCGGTCTATATCCATCAAGGTAAGGACTGCGTGATCCTTATCATGTGTAATCAACTCGCCTTTTCTACCCAATTCCATGGCATAAACAGAATGTGGATGCACGTATTTGGTTATGGAATAGGATATGGTTGCAGTGAGCATTAACGGAATAAAAAGTTCATAGCCCCCAGTCACTTCAGCAATTAAGAAGATTGCCGTTAGTGGGGCATGCAGCACACCAGCCATCAACCCAGCCATCCCAACGAGCGTAAAATTACTTTCAGAAACAGAGTTTTGAAATAAGCCGATGTTATTGATGACTTTGGCAATGCAATTACCCATAATGCTTCCCATAAAAAGGGTAGGTGCAAAAATACCTCCAACACCTCCCGCACCAAAGGTTAAGGCACTGGCAATGATTTTAAAAAACACCAAGCCAGTTAATAAGCCGATTACCACCCAAACATTACTTAAATCTAGATTTAAAAAGTTTTTTTGCAAACTTATTTCTGGATTTCCAGCAATTAGGCTATTTATGGTATCAAAACCTTCTCCGTATAATGGTGGAATAAAATAAATAAGGACCCCAAGGCCTATTCCTCCAATTAACAGGCGTTTTACCGGTGATTTAAAGCGATCAAAGAACTTCTGAACTCGATCGTAAACCTCTGTGAAGTAAATAGATGTAAAACCAGCAACCACTCCCAGAACGATATAAAAAGGCACATCCTTAATGCTAAATACATCTTCTATTTTAAAAGGTAACAAAACATCAGATCCAAAGAAAAAATACGATGTAATGATTGCAGACAAAGAAGCTAAAAGCAATGGAAGCATAGAAGCGATGGTCAAATCAAGGCTAAAGACTTCAATAGCAAAAATAATCGCTGCAATGGGTGCCTTAAAGATAGAAGATAAGGCTCCTGCCGCGGCACAACCGATTAAAAGCGTTCTTGTTGATTGATTTAAATGAAAAAGCCGAGCAACGTTTGAGCTGATTGCAGATCCAGTTGCTACTGTTGGTCCCTCCAATCCAACAGAACCACCAAATCCAATGGTTAAAGGTGCTGTTAAAATAGATCCAATCATTTGGTAACGCTTCATGATTCCCTTACGTTTAGAAATGGCATAAAGCGTAGAAGGGATGCCATGACTTACCTTATCCCGAATGACATATTTTATGATAAAATAGACGATAGCAAGTCCAATAATTGGAAAAAGAAAATAAAAGGCATGGTGGTAATAGCGCACCAGATTTCCTTCAAGTAAATGTTGAAAAAAGTGGGTTAAATTTTTTAAGATTACCGCACCAACTCCAGATAAGAACCCCACTAAAATACTCAGTATATACACAAACTGACGCTGTGATACATGCTTGGTTCTCCAAATTAAAAAGCGTGTAAATAAATTTTTATGTGGCGTTGGCATCGTTTTATTTGTTCAACTAAAAATAATAAAAATCCCGCACATTTGGCGGGATAATTAAGTTATGATTTTAAATCTAATTTAATATTTAGTTCTTTTAGTTGTTCGTCGTCAATAAATGCTGGTGCATCAATCATTACGTCTCTACCTGCATTATTTTTAGGAAAAGCGATAAAATCTCTAATGGTTTCTTGACCTCCTAAAATGGCAACCAATCTGTCCAATCCGAAAGCAAGTCCGCCATGAGGTGGTGCACCATATTCAAAGGCATCCATTAAGAAACCAAACTGAGCTTTTGCATCCTCTTCAGAAAAACCTAGATGACGCAGCATGGTTGCCTGCATTTTTTTATCGTGAATTCGAATAGATCCTCCTCCAATTTCATTTCCGTTTAAAACCAAATCATAGGCATTTGCTTTCACGGCGCTTGGATCCGTATCTAAAAGTTCAAGCTGTCCTGGTTTTGGAGACGTAAATGGATGATGCATGGCATGATAATGCCCTGTTTCTTCATCCAACTCTAATAAAGGGAAATCAACAACCCATAATGGAGCAAACACCTTAGGGTCTCTTAAACCCAAACGCTCTGCTAATTCCATGCGCAAGGCACTTAATTGAGCTCTTACTTTGTTGGTGTTTCCTGACAATACACAAATTAAATCACCAGCTTTGGCTCCTGTCGCTTTTGCCCAAGCGGCTAAATCTTCTTGATCGTAGAATTTGTCCACAGAAGACTTATAAGTGCCATCATCATTACAACGAACATACACCATTCCCAAGGCACCTACTTGAGGTCTTCTTACCCAATCAATCAATTGATCAATTTCTTTTCTTGTATAGGCATTTCCTCCAGGAACAGCAATTCCAACAACCAGTTCTGCATCGTTAAAGACTTTAAAGTCTTTGTGCTGTGAACAGCTGTTTAATTCACCAAATTCCATTCCAAAACGAATATCAGGTTTGTCATTCCCATACATACGCATGGCATCATCATACAACATTCTTGGAAATTTGTCTACCTCAACACCATTCACTTCTTTTAATAAGTGACGAGTTAAACCTTCAAAGACCCCTAAGATATCTTCTTGTTCTACAAAGGCCATTTCGCAGTCAATTTGAGTAAACTCTGGCTGTCTGTCGGCACGTAAATCCTCGTCTCTAAAACATTTAACAATCTGAAAATATTTGTCCATACCACCTACCATTAACAACTGTTTAAAGGTTTGTGGAGATTGTGGTAAGGCGTAAAACTGTCCTTCGTTCATACGAGAAGGAACGACAAAATCACGAGCTCCTTCTGGAGTAGATTTAATCAAATATGGAGTCTCTACTTCTATAAAATCTTGTTCTGATAAGTATTTTCTGACCTCTATGGCCACCTTATGACGAAAAATCAAACTGTTTTTTACAGGATTTCTTCGAATGTCTAAATAGCGATATTTCATTCGAATATCTTCACCGCCATCGGTGCTATCTTCAATGGTAAAAGGAGGTAATTTTGATGGGTTTAAAATTTCAAGACTGCTCACCAGTACTTCAACATCACCAGTAGGCATTTTGCTATTTTTAGACTCTCTGTCTATCACGGTTCCTGTAACCTGAATCACAAATTCACGGCCTAAGGATTTCGCTTTTTCCATCATTGCTTGCGGGGTCCGTTCTTCATCAAAGATCAATTGGGTAATCCCATAGCGATCGCGAAGATCCACCCAGATCATAAATCCTTTATCACGAGATTTTTGAACCCAACCAGCTAAGGTGACTTCGGTACCAATATGCGAGGCTCTTAACTCGCCACAAGAATGACTTCTATACATTTCGAAACTTTAAAATATGCTGCAAAATTAAACAATTTAAGTAGAATAACTAGTTTTTATGCCGGGAGAATAATCTGCCAAAATCTTTGTAAGTTTGTACTTATGAGCGTTGTAAATATTCAAGAGAAATTTAAGCTGTTTTCTGATCATTGGTCTCCTAAAAAAGTTGGAGAATTGAACGGGCAACAAGTTTTATTAGCAAAGTTAAAAGGCGAATTTGTGTTTCATAAACACGATGATGAAGATGAATTATTTTTGGTCATGAAGGGTTGTTTGATCATAGAACTTAGAGACAAAACAATCACTCTAAATCAAGGAGAGTTTTATATAGTTCCCAAAGGAGTTGAGCACAAGCCGATTGCAACAGAAGAAGTACATTTGTTATTGTTTGAACCTTTAAGTATCAAACATACAGGTGATGTGATAGCAGATATTACCGTTGAGACCTATCAATCTATTTAAAACTTCTCGATAAAAAATTCTTAAAAAAAAGAATTTCACTCGAAGTGACAATAGATGAGCAATTAAACATATTCGTAAAAACAGCTTGTCAGTTCGAGTGAATTTTGAAGAATGAAAAATTTGTATCGAGAACAGATACGAAACTGAAAATTAGAAAATGAGTAAATTATTTTTAGTTCCAACACCGATTGGTAATTTAGAAGACATGACTTTTAGAGCCATACGAGTTTTAAAAGAAGTTGATTTTATTCTTGCCGAAGATACTCGAACGAGTGGAAAGCTCTTGAAACACTTCGAGATAGCCACCCCAATGCACAGTCATCATATGCATAATGAGCATAAATCGATACAAGGAGTGCTGAACAGAATTAAAAATGGTGAAACCTGTGCTTTGATTTCTGATGCTGGAACACCGGCAATCTCAGACCCTGGTTTTTTGCTTACTAGGGCCTGTGTAGAAAATAATATTCCGGTAGATTGTTTGCCTGGTGCCACCGCTTTTGTTCCGGCTTTGGTAAATTCGGGTTTGCCAAATGATAAGTTTGTTTTTGAAGGCTTTTTACCCGTTAAAAAAGGAAGGCAAACGCGTCTCTTATTGTTGGCAGAGGAAACAAGAACCATAATTTTTTACGAATCACCACATAAATTAGTAAAAACCCTAAGTAATTTTGTGGAGTATTTTGGAGCAGAGAGACAGGTCTCAGTATCAAGAGAACTCAGCAAGATGTTTGAAGAAACCATTCGAGGAACCTCAACCGAAGTATTGGCGCATTATACAAACAAACCACCGAAAGGAGAAATTGTAATTGTGGTGGATGGGAAACGATAGTTCATGTACCAATGTAGCAAAGTATAAATGTATCAATTTATCAATGAGTTAATTTAGTTATGCTACAATTTTAGCAGTATCCGTTCGAGCGGAGTCGAGAACTAAATCCAAACACATACAAAATAATTTCAACGAAAAAGCGTACTATTGCAATCACAAATCCCATTTTTTATGTTCAAAAAAATCCTATTGCTCACCTTATGTGTGAGTCTATTTAGTGCTTGTCAGCAAAGCAAAGAATTAAAAACAGCAGAATACTCAACAGTAATCAACCAAGAATTTACAGGTGAGTTGGCTTATGAAACCACTTCTTTTGTCGAAAAATATTGGCGTGTTGTTGGAAATACAGGTTTTAATAATAGCGTATATAGAATTGCTGAGCAATTAGAGAAAGACGGCTATGTTTTAGAAGAAAAAGCAACCGAAAAGGACGTTCTTACTTACAGAATAGAAAAACGCCCACTAAAAAGACCTACTTGGGAGTCTGTGGGTGCTATGATAATAATGAATGGTGAAAAGGAACCTCTATTAGCAAATGCTACCAATACAAACATGATTGCTTTGAACTCATATAGTACCTCAAAAGAAGGGGTTACAGCAGAGGTTATTTATATTTCAGATATAAAAAATTTAGCAAAAACAAATGTAAAAGGAAAGATCGTTTTTGCTGAAACGAGTCCTGGAAGAATTTTTAAAACAGCTCTTGATGGCGGCGCCGTAGGTGTCATGACTTATAGCAATCCTAGTTATTTGCAACCAGAAAAAAATACAACTTCTATCCAATTTCGTTCAGTTCCTTTGGATACTGTACATAAATCATGGGGAATTGCCATGTCTTATGCAGCGAAAGAACGTTTAAAAACAGCCTTAACCAAAGGGAAAGTAAACCTGAAAGTACAAATAGAAACTAAAATTTATGCTTCAGAAGAGTTGACTATAGTTGCAGATGTTAAAGGTAGTGAGCAACCTAAAAAACGCTTGGTTTTTAGTGCACATATCCAAGAACCTGGAGCAAATGATAACGCTTCTGGGGTGGGAGTCGCCTTAGAAATGGCATCTTTAACCGCTAAACTAGTGAAAGACGGAAGAATCAATCCAAAAAGAAGCTTAACTTTTTTATGGGGAGATGAAATTGTTTCAACAGGGAGGTATGTCAAAGAAGATAGTATTAGAGCCAAGGATATTGTTTGGGGAATTTCTTTAGACATGGTTGGAGAAGACACGGAAAAAACAGGAGGTATTTTTTTAATTGAAAAAATGCCAGACCCTAGTGCTATTTGGACCAGAGGAAATGATAAACATACAGAGTGGGGAGGCAGTAAAATGAACTTAGATCAAATGAAGCCTCATTATTTAAATGATTTTTTAATAAAAAGATTCAAAGCACAAGGGAAATTAGCGAATTGGCCAGTATCTACGAATCCTTTCGAAGGTGGAAGCGATCATGTGCCGTTTTTAAGAGGAAACATTCCAAGTGTGTTATTTTGGCATTTTACCGATCAATTTTATCATACCGATAATGACCGTATTGATAAGGTCTCAAAAACCACTTTAAAAAATGTGGGAACAACAGCATTAATTGCTGCTTACACTTTAATTAATTCAGATGTAAACACAGCCAAAGAGACCATTGAAGAAATTCAAGCCGCTGGAATAGAACGTCTAAACGAAGAGTTAAAACAAGGGATGTTGGCCCTAGAAAAAGGAGATACATTAGCGACTCAAATAGAAATCCTAAAGGCTTGGGAAGATTGGTATGTAAAAGCGATCGCAACTACTTCTGACATGGTTGCAGATGGTTCATTACTTAAATCTATGCAAATGGCAGCTAAAAAGAAAATTAGCGACATCACTGCCAAGCATATCACAGAACTTGAAAATTAGTAGTTCTTGTATAGCAAATAAAAAAACCTCATCCATCTGGATGAGGTTTTTACTTTTATGGGTTTATTAAATTAGTCCAAACCACCTTTTCTCTGCGGAGAACGAGGAGTTGGCCATTCACCAGGTTTTCCGGTTCTTGGACTAATTGGTAATTTAATTTTCACATTTGACGCTCTATCTGGATCTTCAGAAGCCATATATGCTAAGATCGCAGTTAAGATAACATTGTTCGCTACATCATCAAAAACAACTTTGTCATAAGTATCTCTGTTTGTATGCCAAGTATAATTCCAGTAAGACCAGTTTAAAGCGCTTAAGTTAAAAGTAGGAACTCCTGCTGCTAAGAAAGAAGCATTGTCTGATCCACCACCACTTGGGCTTCCTGGGAATGAGGTTTCAATATGTTTTCTTACATCTCTTGGAACTGGAGCTAACCAGCTATTTAAGTAATCATAAGAGTGTAAAAACCCTGACCCTGTAATAGAAACAACTCTACCTGTTCCATTATCTTGGTTAAAGGCTGCTTGAATATTTTTAACGATTTCTGGATTGTCCTCAACAAAGGCTCTTGATCCATTTAATCCCTGTTCTTCACTTCCCCAATGTCCAACAATGATGGTTCTTTTTGGATTTGGATACATTTTTTTAAGAACACGCATGGTTTCTAACATTACCAAAGTTCCTGTTCCGTTGTCTGTTGCACCAGTTCCACCATCCCAAGAGTCTAAATGCGCAGAAAGTAACACGTACTCATCTGGTTTTTCTGTTCCTTTGATTTCACCAATAGTGTTAAATACAGGAACTTTTCCTAATTCTTTTGATTGTGCATTTACATGAATTTCTGGTTTAGAACCACTTTTTGCCAAACGGTAAAGCATTCCATAGTCTTCCAATTCTAAATCAATTGTTGGAATTTTTTTAAGACTAGAGCTAAAAATTTTATTCACACCAAAACCATTAGACCAACGAGATTCTATAACCCCAACAGCACCTGCATCTTCTATTGCCGTCTTAAAATCACGAGAATTGTAACCTGTTCTACCTATGTTTTTTCTAAACTCACTTGCAATTTCTGAACGCTCTTTTCTCATTTTTTCAAAAGACTCTTCCGTTGCAAATTCTTTCCAGTTGTAGTCTGGTCTTCCAGTTGGTTGGTATTCAGAAGCTAATACAAACTTCCCTTTTACGGTTTTTAACCACTTTTCAAAATCTGCTTTTGAGTTAAAGGTTGGCATCATTACCACCTCACCTTTTACACCACCTTTTTTAGTACTCGCGCTCCATGCTAACTGGGTACCTCTTAATGATTGTACTCTTGGAGAAAGCATGTCTATATGGGTAATTCCACGTTCCCATCCACGCCATTCACCCCATTGTTGGTTTTTGGCTTCAATACCCCAGCTTTTATACATTTTGATTACCCAATCGTTGGCGTTTTTCATATTTGGAGTACCTACCAAACGAGGACCAACTACATCAAACAATTCATGGGCTAAATTCTTTAGTTGCGAATTGTTGGTTTCTTCATTAATGATGTTTTCGATCACCGTATCCTTATTCTGGGCAATGACAGCACTGCTCGTCAGAACAAAAAGTGCAAAGATTTTAAATAATTTTTTCATTGTAAATAGTTAATAGTTGTTTGAATTAGATAGTTAGTTTTTAAAATTTGTTTCCAAATATAGTAAATTTATTGATGTTTTCCCTTTTCCCATCCATGCTTACCCAAATACAATTCTCCACTTTCTATTGCACCCTCTTCTAACGAAGTCCCCATAGAATCATTCCATCTATTTAGGTAACCAAACAAAGAGATCACCCCTAGCATTTCTACAATTTCACCTTCATTCCAGTATTTATACAACTCCGTTTTTATTTCTTCATTAACAAGGTTTGGAACCATGGAGGCAGCCAGAGAAAAGTCAAGAGCAGCACGTTCTGCATTAGAGAAGGCAGCGTGCGTTTTGTAATCCCAAATATGGTCTAACTGTTCTTGTTCTGCTCCATAACGTTCTGCCGCTCTAATGGCATGGGCTTGGCAATATCTGCATCCAGTTGCATTGCTAGAAACCCAAGCAATCATCCTTTTTAGAGCAGAGCTAACGCGGCCTTCATTGGCCATGACTGCTTTGTTTAAATTGATAAAAGCTTTAGAAATTGCAGGTCTCCTTTGCATAGTTAGAACGGAATTTGGACAAAATCCTAGCGTCTCATTAAAGAATTCTGCCAATTCTTTGGTTTCTAAATCATGGTCTGCGGATAAAGGGCTTACTAATGGCATATTGTAGTTTTTTATGTTAAATTTGTGTATTATAAGAATACAAGAAACAAAAAATATTCAAGAAGATGACTACAAATACCATAACAACTGTTTGGAAAGAAAACATGCAATTCGAATCAGACAATCCAAGCGGTCATAAATTAACGCTTTATGATGCTTCTGCTGATAATGGTAATCTTCAAGGGTATGGGCCAAAAGCCTTGATGTTGTCTTCGTTAGCCGGTTGTACAGGACTTGATGTGGTGTCTTTATTAGTAAAAATGCGTGCAGAGGTAGAAGATTTTAAAATGGTTGTTACTGGAGAACTTACAGACGAACATCCAAAAATTTACCACAAGGTGCATATTGAATACCATTTTTATGGTTCAGATTTAAAAGAAGACAAAATAACAAAAGCAGTCAACTTATCCGTAGAGCGCTATTGTGGTGTTATGGAAATGTTTCGTCAGTTTGCCACCGTAACGACAGAAGTACAGTTGCATAAAAATGAATAGATATTAATAAAAGAAAAGTCTCTGAAATAAGATTAGAGCAAATATAGCTATGCGTTGGACCCTAAAATTGCTCCCTGAAAAAGAAAAAATTGCCAACTTAGCAAAAGAATTAAACATTAGGCCAATCCTTGCTCAATTGCTATTGCAAAGGGGTATTGACAACTTTGAGAAGGCCAAAAAATTCTTTCGTCCAAGTATTGAGGACATTCATGATCCCTTTCTGATGAAAGACATGGATTTGGCAGTGCAAAGAATTGAAACAGCTATTGCACAAAAGGAAAACATATTAATTTTTGGAGATTATGATGTAGATGGCACAACTGCCGTTTCTCTGGTGTCCTCTTATCTTAAAAGTTATTACCCAAATATTGCCACCTACATTCCTGATCGATATGAGGAAGGTTATGGAATCTCTTATAAAGGCATCGATTTTGCTGAGGACAATGATTTTTCCCTCATTATTGCCTTAGATTGTGGTATCAAAGCCATTGATAAGGTTGCGTATGCCCAACAAAAAGGGATTGATTTTATTATTTGTGATCACCACAAACCCGGTCCAGAAATCCCGAAGGCAATAGCCGTCTTAAATCCGAAACGAATCGATTGTACCTACCCTTTTGATGAACTATGTGGTTGTGGGGTGGGCTTTAAATTAATTCAAGCGCTTGGTAGTAAAAGAGGACAAGAATTAGAAGATTTTATTCCATATTTAGATTTGGTCGCTATTGCCATTGCGGCAGATATCGTTCCGATGAACGGAGAAAATAGAGTGTTGGCGGCCTTAGGTCTTCAAGTATTGAATGAGCAACCCAGAACAGGTGTAAAGGCTTTAATACAAAATGTAAAAAAGGAAAAACTTAGTATTACCGATGTAGTCTTTATCATAGCGCCAAGAATCAATGCTGCTGGACGTATCAAACACGGAAATTACGCTGTAGAATTGCTTACAGAAATGGATTTAGAAACCGCCGAGACTTTGGCGGCAGCGATCGAAAAAAACAATATAGAACGCAAAGAGCTCGATCAAAAGATTACCCAAGAAGCCTTAGCCCAGATTTTGGAAAATAATGAAGAAGAGCACTATACTTCTGTAGTATATCAAGAAGATTGGCACAAGGGTGTCATCGGAATCGTGGCTTCTCGTCTCATTGAAAAATATTATAGACCTACCTTGGTTTTTACCAAAAGTGGTGACCGATTGGCAGCCTCAGCACGATCTGTAAGTGGTTTTGATGTATACGAAGCTCTCGAAGCTTGTTCTGAATGGATTGAGCAATTTGGTGGACATAAATATGCCGCCGGCTTAACCTTACTTCCAGAAAATTATGAGCCCTTTAAAGCGGCTTTTGAATCTGTGGTAAAAGCGAGCATTACTGAAGATTCAAGAACCCCAGAAATCTTGATAGACGCCCATCTTGACTTGTGTGAGATTGGTCCAAAGTTTTATCGAATTATCGATCAAATGGCTCCTTTTGGTCCTTTAAACAGGAAGCCAGTTTTTTGCAGTACCGCTGTTCGTGATAATGGGTATGGAAAACCTGTTGGGGCGGATAAGAGTCATTTGAAACTGTGTCTAATAGAGGGTTCTAATCCAAGCACCTACAATGCCATTGGTTTTGGATTGGGTGCTAAAATGGAACTGGTGAAAAATGAATTTGACATTGTGTATACCTTAGAACCCAATGAATGGAATGGCACTACTTCTATCCAATTGGTTTTAAAAGATGTAAAAAAGAACGAATAAATTTGGAGATGAACTTTATAGATTGGATCGGTTTTAGTGGTGTTTTTTTAATTCTACTTGCTTATTTTTTGCAACTTCAAGGGCGTATTTCTTCAAAGGACGGTTCGTTTCTATGGTTAAATACCATTGGAGCCGCATTAGCCTTAATGCTTCTATTTTGTTAAACTATATGCCTTTTGTATTGCTAGAAGGGGCTTGGACCTTGGTGTCTTTGGTTGCTCTTATAAAGCATTTTCGAAGAAAATAGTACCGTCATTACTTTTCCTTTATCAAATGCACATATACAGGGTAGTGATCACTATAACCTCCAGTATAATTTCCATTTGAAAAACTGCGAAAGGGATAGCCTTTGTATTTGCCATTTTGCGTGGTCAAAAAGGATTTATTAAAAATTCCTGCTTTGTAGATAAAATAGTCTTTAGGATGCTTTTGGTGGTTTTCTGTCAAAGAAGCAGAAAGGATAATTTGATCGAAAAGATTAATTTGATCACGATGTCCCAAGGTATGATATCCTTTTTTAAACAGGTTTTCAAACGGATTGAACAGATCGCCATTTTGCAACTTTTTTTTAGAGGCTCTGGTTTCTAAAACAGTTTTAAAACTGCTGTTAATGGGGTCGTCGTTAAAATCGCCCATTACCATAATCCTAGCCATCAAGTCTTGCTCTTTAAGACCATTTATTATGGTTTTGGATACATATGCTGCCTTTTCCCTCAAATGCCTGCTTTTGGCCTCACCACCTCTTCTAGAAGGCCAATGATTGACAATAAAATGAATGAGCTCATTGTCTAAGTAACCACTCACTAATAATTGATCTCGCGTATAAATTCGTTTGTTTTGTTCAAAAAGTAGCAAGCTAAAAACTTCGTGATTTATTGGGTTAAAATGGGTTTTTTGATATAGAAAAGCCACATCAATTCCGCGGGTATCCGGAGAGTCATAATGAATAATTTCAAAATCAAAAGGCTTTAAATATTTGCTCTTGATGAGGTCTTCTAGTACCTCTCGATTTTCTACTTCGGCGAGTCCTATACAACTGGGTGCGGTATGGGTTTTATCCGCTCCAATTTGGGCAAGGACACTGGCCAATTTGTCTATTTTATCCCAATAGACCGCTGCTTTATTCTCTTTTAATTCTAAGATTGGACTGGCTTCATCATAGGTGTCAGGGTTGTCAATGGTATCAAATAAATTTTCCAAATTGTAGAAGGCGATGCTTCTAATGATAAATTCTTTTGACTTGTTTTGGGCCATACCTTGCACAACAAGGAATAGCCAACAAGAGGCTAGCAGGATCTTTTTCATAGTAAATAGCTTTTTTACAAACTTAGGAAAAAAGCTAACTACTTGATAGTCATTTGTATATTTTTTATATCTTTAAAACAAAAATTGCTATTTTATGAAAAGAAACATCGCTACGATGTTCTTTGCTGTGCTTTGCATTGTGCAAATTTCAGCTCAGAACATCGTTAGAGGTATTGTGGTTGACAATGAAACCAAAAAACCCTTAAAAGGGGTCTTGGTTAGCCTCCAGAATCAAACAACCAAAACCAATGATCAGGGAATTTTTAAACTTCAACAGATTTCCGATGGCACCCAGAATCTTCAAATTCTACTAGAAGATTATCAAACCCAAAAGTTTTCCCTAGTATTTGAGGGGGTCCCCATAGACTTAGGAACACTTTATTTGTTAAGAAGAGTAGAAGTAATTGCCCAAACGGGTATTATAAGTTTAACCGATGATGAATTGGATGAAGATATCGGTGCTGCAGACAATATTGTAGGCCTACTACAGGCTTCCAAAGAGCTCTATTTGCGCACAGCGGCCTTTGAGTTTAGCGCCTCTTTTTTTAGAGTCAGAGGTTTGGATTCTGAGCAGGGAACTGTTTTAATAAACGGGGTCCCCATGAACAAAATGACCACGGGTAGGCCGGATTGGAGCAATTGGGGTGGCCTTAATGAAGTGCTCAAGAATCAGGAATTTTCTGCAGGCCTAAGGGCTTCTAATAGTATATTTGGTGGGTTTTTAGGAAGTACTAATATGCTTACAAGAGCCTCCGAATTAAGACCAGGGGCTGCAGTTTCTTATGCGTCATCCAATAGAAGCTATGTGCATAGAGTTATGGCAACTTATGCTACAGGGCTCACAAAAAGTGGATGGGCCTTAGCCTTTTCTGCAAGCAAGCGCTTGGCTCAAGAAGGCTATGCAAATGGGACTCTCTATGATGCCAATTCCTTTTTTATTGGAGTCGAAAAACAAGTCAATCAGAAGCACAGCATCAATTTTACAGGCATATTTACTCCAGTAAAGAGAGGTAAATCTTCTCCAAACACCCAAGAAGTCGTCCAGTTAAAAGGACCTCGATACAATGCCTATTGGGGCTTTCAGAATGGAAAAATGAGAAACGCGCGTATCAAAGAAGTTGCAGAACCCATACTAATGCTCAATCATTATTGGAATTTAAGCGCTACCAGTTCACTACAAACCAATTTCACCTATCAATTTGGCAAACAAGCAAACACACGTATTGATTTTTCGGGTAGTCAATTAGAAGGTGCAAATATTTTGAGTTTAGGAGGATCAAACCCAGACCCAAGTTACTATCAAAAACTGCCAAGTTATGCACTTAGGCAGGGATTCCCGAATGTGTATGAGATTGAAAATACCTTTGTGACCGATGGGCAATTGGATTGGAATCGTTTGTATGTGGCCAATGCCAATCCTCAAAACAAAGGCCAGGCAGCCTATGTTTACTATGAAGATCGGTCTGATACCCAACAGTGGACCCTCAATAGTATTTTTGAAACAAGTTTCAATCCAAACATCAGCTTACAGGGTAATTTGCTTTATACCAAAAGCACCTCAAACCTGTATGCACAAGTGTTGGATCTATTTGGAGCCTCAGGATTTTTAGATGTCGATGCCTTTGCCACGGCTCCAAAGCAGCAAAACAATCTTTTAGAACCTAATAGAATCGTGGCCGAAGGAGATCCGTTTAAATACAAGTATCAATTAGCATCGAGCAGAGTTTCGGCGTTTGCTCAAGTAAAATTTCAATATCCGAAAACCGAATTTTTTGCGGCGGCCCACTTTAGCCAAACGCAATATCAAAGACATGGGCTGTATCAAAATGGTAAGTTTCCTGACAATTCACTAGGAGACTCAGAGAAACCAAGTTTTACAGGTTTTGGGCTTAAGGCAGGAGGGCTTTATAAAATTACAGGAAGACATTTGCTAGAATTCCATGCAGGCTATTTAGGTAAGGCCCCCAATTTGAATTCGAGTTTTTCAAACCCACGCATCCATCAAGAACTCGTGCCAAACTTAAATTTAGAAAGTATTGGCAGTGTAGACCTTAGTTATAAACTCAGAAACCCGAGGGTTCAGGCGAGTATTACTGGATTTTACACCCACATACGCAACGCCAATGAAGTCTCCTTTTATTATGCCGATGGCATTGGGGGCTCTGGCAGAGGTACAGCAGCTTTTGTTCAAGAACAGCTCACCGGAATTGATAAAAACCACAGTGGATTGGAGTTTGCTATAGAAACTCAGCTCACTTCTGCACTCAGTTTGAAGGCAGTTGCCAGCATGGGACAATACCTGTATAGCAATAACCCAATGCTTAGTTTGCAATCAGAAGATTCAGATTTTCAGTTTGATGCAAGACCTGCCTATTTAAAAAATTATCGCTTGGCTTCTGGTCCTCAACAAGCTTATTCCTTGGGGTTTTCTTATAATGACCCCGACTATTGGTGGTTGGGGGCTACCCTTAATTATTTTGATGCTATTTTTATAGATATTGCCCCACTAACTCGAACTAATAATTTTGCAAACGATGCAGGAATCCCATTTAATGATTATGACCCTGATTTAGCTAGAGTTCTTTTAAAGCAAGAACAATTTGATCCTTATTTCACCATCAACCTTACAGGTGGGTCCTCCTGGATCCTTAATAAAAAATTTATCAGTCTATTTATTTCTGTAAACAATCTGTTAAATACAGTTTATAAAACAGGCGGTTTTGAGCAAGCTAGATCTGCTAATTATCGCAGTCTTCGCGATGATAAGGCTTTGGAAATTCCTGTTTTTGGTGCCAAATATTGGTATGGTAGAGGCACCACCTATTTTATCAACCTCAATTTTAGATTTTAACCATAAAAAATTTGCTATGAAAACAATTAAAATATTCTTCCAAACTCTATTGATAGGGTTAATTCTCAATTCTTGTGTGCAATTTGATAGTTATGAACTGCCAGATTTGCTTATCGAAGAACCCAATATTACCCCAAACACGACCCTATCAACTGTAAAAAAGGCGCTTGAGCAGGCTTTTGCTTCTAATGAGGACCTTTTGTACACCTTCCCAATAGAAGAATCTCCCGTTTATACCGAAGCTTATGTGGTTTCTTCAGACGCCACAGGTAATTTTTACAAAAAAATCATCGTTCAAGACAAGGCTGTGAACCCCACTTCAGGATTGGCCATTCTTGTAAATGATCCGGCATTGAACGAGCGTTTTGAATTAGGGCGTAAAATATACATTAAACTAGATGGTCTGTCTATTTCTTATGATGATGGATCCTCCAGTCCAGATCCTTCAAATACAGCACCAGGAGTCTATACCTTGGGCTTTATTGACCGCTCAGAATTGGTAGTCATTCCATCAGCTGCCATCAAGGAACACCTCTTTCGATCGACAGAATTGGCTACGCTCGTTCCACAAGTTGTCCAAGCAACGGCAATTACTCAAAATCAACTCAATACATTGGTTCGACTAGAAAACCAACAATTTGAAAAAAACCAGTTAGACAAAAGTTTTGCTGGAGAACCTTATGATGAGTTTGATGGTTTTAGAATGCTTCGAGATTGTGCAACCGCTACTAATATTCGATTGCAAACCAGTACTTTTTCGAGCTTTAAATCGGCCATCATTCCCTCGGGAAAGGGTCATATAGAAGGTATATTAACCAAAGACTATTCTGCAAAGTATTTGGTTGTCATTGTTCATAGTCCAGCAGCAGTTTCCTTTACAGATCCCGCTCGTTGTGACCCAAATTACCTAAGTTGTGAGCTTGTAGAGATCAATAGATCAAAAATTTTGCTCTACGAAGATTTTGAAAATATCAAAAACAATACAAGCTTGCTGGCAGCAGGTTGGAGCAATATTAACAGTAATCAAGGGCTTACAGTTTTTAAACCAAAAACTAGTAATGGCAACCGAATCCTTGAACTCTCGGCTTATGACACTGCTGAAAACCCCTTAGAAGTATGGCTTGTTTCTCCTCCAATCTCTTTGCTAGCGAATAACCATGCTGTACTCAGTTTTGAAACCAATACAGGTTATGACAACGGCACTGCTTTGCGGGTATTTGTTGCTACAGACTATGCCGGAGATCCAAAAAAAGCGCAATGGATTCCGATAGATGCAGCTTTGTCTGAAGGACCAAGCTCAGGCTATCAGGTAAAATTTACCAAGTCAGGTGCGGTTTCTTTATCCTGTTTGTCGGGAACCGTGCACATCGGTTTTCAATATCTTGGAGCAGATGGATTGATCAGTACGACGGTGCAACTAGATAAGTTTCAAGTAGTAGACAGTCAATAAATAGTAAAAACCTGTGCTGTTATGGGCACGGGTTTTAATTTAAATTGCGCTTTTCGATAAAAAAACGTTTCAATAAGTTGCCACACTCTTCGGCTAAAACCCCTTTAATAACTTTGGTTTTAGGATGCAGGGTGGTCTTTAAATGCACAAAACCGCGTTCGGGCTCGGAAGCGCCATATACAATTTTACCAATTTGTGTCCAATAACTGGCACCCGCACACATCTGACAAGGTTCTAAGGTGACATATAAGGTACAATCCTTTAAATATTTACCTCCTAAAAAGTCTGCAGCTGCTGTAAAAGCTTGCATTTCTGCATGGGCCGTTACGTCGTTTAGGGTTTCCGTTAAATTGTGGGCTCTGGCAATTATTTGATCTTTAAAGGTAATCACAGCACCCACCGGAACTTCGCCTAGGTCAAAGGCTTGTTGCGCCTCTAGCAAGGCTTTGTTCATGAAATAAGTATCGTCAAAGGGCTGTATCATTTTTTCAAAATATTTTCAATATTACGAAAAGCAAATCATTTATAAAACTCGTACTTTTGTTTTATGTCAAAAAGCCTCTTAGATCAGATACAGCATCCAGAAGATCTGCGTACATTGCAGCCCTCACAATTGCCGCAATTGGCTTCGGAACTGCGCGCCTTTATCATTGATGTGGTTGCTAGCAAAGAAGGACATTTGGGAGCCAGCCTCGGGGTTATAGAGCTTACCATTGCTTTGCATTATCTATTTCAAACACCCGAAGACTTATTGGTTTGGGATGTTGGCCATCAGGCTTACGGACATAAAATTTTAACGGGACGCCGGGACGTATTTCACACCAATCGTCAGTTAGGAGGGCTTTCAGGCTTTCCCAAACGCAGCGAAAGTGTCTTTGACACCTTTGGAGTTGGACATTCTTCTACTTCCATTTCTGCTGCTTTGGGCATGGCTTTGGCCTCTCAAATAAAAGGAGATTTTCAAAAACAGCATATTGCGGTTATTGGCGATGCCTCTATTGCCAGCGGAATGGCCTTTGAAGCCTTAAACCATGCAGGAGTTTCCGATGCAAATCTTTTGGTAGTTTTAAATGACAATGCCATTGGTATTGATCCATCCGTAGGGGCTTTAAAAGCCTATTTAACTAAGGTAAAAGGCAATACGAAGCTAGCAGCCCAAAACAACATCATCAAAGCTTTAAACTTTAGTTATTCTGGCCCTATTGATGGGCATAATTTTGATGAATTATTGACAGAATTGCAGCGTTTAAAAACTGTAAAAGGGCCAAAGTTTTTGCATGTCATTACCACCAAA
>CBFHUV010000027.1:0-20976 GCA_965659055.1 Polaribacter sp. | reverse complement strand
ACCAAGGATTTACTCAAACATTTATCAAAAAAAACAATGAGTAAATTAAGAATAGCCATTCAAAAATCAGGAAGATTAAACGAAGATTCACTAGCCATTTTAAAGGATTGTGGAATTTCCATAGACAACGGGAAAGATCAATTAAAAGCCAACGCAAGTAATTTTCCCTTGGAGGTTTTTTATCTTAGAAACGGAGATATCCCACAATATTTAAAGGATGGCGTAGTGGATATTGCCATTATCGGAGAAAATGTTTTAATAGAAAAAGGACAGGATATAACCATTGTAGAGCGCTTAGGTTTTTCAAAATGCAAGGTTTCTCTCGCCATTCCAAAGAATAAAAAGTATACAGGGATTTCTTATTTCAATGAGAAAAAAATTGCCACTTCCTACCCGAATACCATTCAAGCCTATTTAGATAAAAAAGGAGTTTCGGCCCAACTACACATTATTAATGGATCTGTAGAAATTGCCCCAAATATAGGCTTGGCAGATGGAATTTGTGATATTGTTTCCAGTGGAAGCACCTTATTTAAAAACAACCTAAAAGAAGTAGAAGTCTTATTAACTTCTGAAGCTGTTTTAGCAGTGTCTTCAAAACTTTCTGAAGAAAATCAAAAACTACTTGACAAACTTCAATTTAGAATTCAATCGGTTTTAAAAGGACGCAATTCAAAATACGTGCTTTTAAATGCTCCAAATGATAAATTGGATCAAATTATAGCCGTGCTGCCTGGTATGAAAAGCCCTACAGTATTGCCCTTGGCGGCTCCTGGTTGGAGTTCTGTACACTCAGTTATCCCTAAGAGTCAGTTTTGGGAAATTATTGATGAACTCAAAGAAAAAGGGGCAGAAGGTATCTTAGTATGCCCAATAGAAAAGATGGTACTCTAAAAAAAATATAATTTAAGTTCTCGACTGTATTTGAAGGGACAAAGTTTAAAAAAAAATAAAGACAAATTCAAATGAAAATTATTGAAAATCCTTTAAGAAAAGATTGGTCAAAAATCAATCAAAGACCAACTCAGAGTTTTGAGGATATTGAGACCAAGGTGAGTTCTATTTTTAAGGAGATACAGCAGTTTGGTGATCAAGCCATCCAAAAATATACCCTAGAGTTTGACAAGGTACGATTAGACGATCTAGTATTAAGTTCAGAAGAAATTGAAGGAGCAGCACTAAAGGTACCAGATTCATTAAAAGAGGCTATTGCATTAGCTAAGAATAATATAGAGAAGTTTCACGCAGCTCAAAAAACTGAAAGTTTACAAATAGAAACTTCTAGAGGTGTAGTTTGTTGGCAAGAAAAGCGACCAATTGAAAAAGTGGGATTGTACATACCAGGTGGAACAGCGCCATTATTTTCTACCGTTCTCATGTTGGCAGTGCCTGCTCAAATAGCAGGCTGTAAAGAAATTGTTTTGTGTTCACCGCCAGATGCCTCAGGCAATATAAACCCAATAACTGTTTATGTTGCAAGCCTTTGCGGAGTTACTAAAATATATAAGGTAGGGGGTATACAAGCTATAGCAGGGATGACTTTTGGTACAGAGACGATCCCCAAAGTTTCAAAAATATTTGGCCCTGGAAATCAATTTGTAACAGTAGCAAAACAATTAGCTACCAAATTTGGAGTCGCCATTGATATGCCTGCAGGTCCAAGTGAGTTATTAGTGGTTGCTGATGATTCTGCCAATGCTAGTTTTGTGGCTTCAGATTTATTGAGTCAGGCAGAACACGGAATCGATAGTCAAGTAATATTAGTCTCAGATTCTAAACAATTGATCACGCAGGTTCAATTAGAAATAGACCAGCAACTAAAAGTCCTTCCAAGATTTGAAATTGCACAAAAAGCCATCAATAATTCAAAGTCTATACTCATTGAAGATGAAAAGTTAGCCTTAGATTTTATTAATGACTATGGTCCTGAGCACTTAATTATAGTGACGCGAAACAATGAATTTTTTACAGAAGGTATTCTTAATGCTGGGTCTGTTTTTTTAGGAGATTATACCCCTGAGAGTGCTGGAGATTACGCCTCTGGAACCAATCACACCTTGCCGACAAATGGCTTTTCGAAAGCGTATTCTGGAGTCAATTTAGATAGTTTTCAAAAGAGCATCACCTTTCAGAGGATTAGCAAAGAGGGTTTGAAAAATATTGGAACTGCTATTGAGCTTATGGCAGAAGCAGAGGGCTTGCAGGCACATAAAAATGCTGTGTCAATTCGATTAAAAGAGATAAAATGAGTAAAAAGTCACTTGATTGAGTAGGAGCGATGAGAAAAAGGGAGTGACATCTCGATACAAATTTATTCCTTGCGTCATAAATTCACTCGATGTGACAAAAAAATGAAATACTGAAAAAAAGGTCAGCATACAATGAAAACAAATTTTAACATTAACCAGTTGCTTAGAGAAAACATCAAATCTCTAAAACCCTATTCTTCTGCAAGAGATGAGTATAAAGACGCCAGCACCAAAGAGATGATTTTCTTAGACGCTAATGAAAATCCATTTCAGAATGGTGTAAACCGTTACCCTGATCCACAGCAAAATTCAGTTAAAAACTTGTTGTCTAGCATTAAAAAAGTAGCTACCAAGAACATGCTTTTAGGCAATGGAAGTGATGAAATATTAGATCTGCTGTTTAGAGCTTTTTGTGAACCTAACAAAGACAATATTATTACACTTCCACCAACCTACGGAATGTATGAGGTATTGGCAAACATCAATGCCATAGCGAACAAAAAAATTGAATTGACTACAGCTTTTCAACCTAAAGTTGATCAGATTTTAGAGGCTGCTGATGCAAACAGTAAAATCTTATTTTTATGTTCTCCAAACAACCCATCAGGAAATAGTTTTACCGCAGAAATTGTAGAAAAACTGCTCATTAATTTTAATGGATTGGTGGTGATTGATGAAGCCTATATTGATTTTTCAGAAGAAAAAAGTTGGTTAGAAAGACTGGCAGAATTTCCAAACTTGGTGATTACTCAAACCCTCTCTAAAGCCTATGGAATGGCAGGAATTCGATTGGGTATCTGTTATGCTTCTGAAGAGATTATTAAGGCTTTAAAGCTGATAAAACCACCTTATAATGTAAATGAATTAACCCAACAAAAAGCAGTTGAACGCTTACTAAACACAGAAGAGGTAAAGGAAGAAGTCTCAGAGATCATCCGCCAAAGGAGTTTCTTATTATCTGCTTTAAAAGACGTGTCTTTTATTGAGAAAACATACCCTACAGATTGTAATTTTGTTTTGGTAAAAGTAGATAATGCAACCACACGTTACAATCAACTTATTGAAAAAGGCATTGTTGTAAGAAACAGAACAAAGGAGCCTTTGTGTGAAAATTGTTTGCGATTGACAGTTGGTACAAAAAAAGAGAATGAGAAATTGATAGAAGAACTTATAGCCATTTCGACAAACTGAACTTGATTTAGTATTGTGATAAAAGGTTTAATGAAAAGGATTAAGCTAGACTTTAAAAAAAAAATTTGAATAAAAAGACCCTCAATCAAATATAGGGTTGAAAACAAGTAAATTATGAAAAAAGTATTATTTATAGATAGAGACGGGACTTTGGTTATTGAGCCCCCAGTAGATTATCAGTTGGATAGCTTGGATAAATTAGAGTTTTATCCTGGTGTATTTCGTTGGTTGAGCAAAATTGCAGAAGAATTAGACTTTGAATTGGTCATGGTGACAAATCAAGATGGATTAGGAACCAATTCTTTTACTGAAGAAACTTTTTGGCCTGCCCAAAATAAAGTGATACAAGCCTTTAAAAATGAAGAGATACTTTTTAGGGAAGTACTTATAGATAAAAGCTTTCCAGCTGATAATGCCCCTACCAGAAAACCGAGAACAGGTTTGCTGAACAACTATATGAATGGTGCTTATGATTTGCAAAATTCTTTTGTAATAGGTGATCGATTAACAGATATAGAATTGGCTGAAAATTTAAAGGCTCAAGGAATTTTAATCAGTGCAGATGCCGATTTAAATTACAAAAATGAAACCCAAGTCTTAAAAACAGACAATTGGAAAAACATATACGAGTTCTTGAAGTTGGCGGCGAGAACGGCAAGTATTGAAAGAAACACCAATGAAACAAAAATTAAGATTGACCTTAATTTAGATGGTTCTGGTAAGAGTTCTATTGATACCGGAATTGCCTTTTTTGATCATATGTTAGATCAAATTGCACGTCATGGACAATTGGATTTAAACATACAAGTTCAAGGTGATTTGGAAGTAGATGAACACCACACTATAGAAGATACTGCCATTGCTCTTGGCGAAGTTTTTAACAGTGCTTTGGCCAACAAATTAGGAATTGAACGCTATGGATTTTGCTTGCCAATGGATGACTGTTTGGCACAGGTTGCTATTGATTTTGGAGGCAGAAACTGGCTGGTTTGGGAGGCTGATTTTAAGCGAGAAATGATTGGGAAAATGCCTACTGAAATGTTCTTGCATTTTTTTAAATCGTTTACAGACGGCGCCAAGTGTAATTTAAATATCAAGGCAGAAGGCAGCAATGAGCACCACAAGATTGAAGCCATTTTTAAAGCCTTTGCAAAAGCCATTAAGGCAGCAGTAAAGAGAGATGTAGAAAAAATGATTTTACCATCGACAAAGGGAATGCTTTAAATAAGTGTTGAGTGTTGAGTTTTGAATTATGAGTGTTGAGTTTTAAGTTATGAATGATTTTTACTAAACACTAAACACTAAACACTAAACACTAAGCACTAAAAATTAAGAATTATCATGAGAGTTATAATTATAGATTACGGAGCTGGAAACATTAAAAGCATTCAATTTGCTTTTAAAAGATTGGGTATAGATGCTGTTTTGTCAAATGATATAGATGAAATAAAATCTGCTGATCGGGTGATTTTCCCAGGGGTTGGAGAAGCCAGATCTGCCATGCAAAAATTGCGTGCAACAGGTTTGGATTTGGTCATTCCTACTTTAAAACAACCTGTTTTAGGGATTTGTTTGGGGATGCAGTTAATGTGTCTTTCTTCAGAAGAAAATAACACATCAGGAATGGGTATTTTTAACACAGAGGTAAAACTATTTAACAATAGCCTAAAAGTGCCGCAAATGGGCTGGAATTCAATCTCAGAGCTAAAAACTGATTTATTTAAAGATATAAAGCCTGATGAATATATGTACATGGTTCATAGTTATTATGCAGAACCTTGTTCTGAGCAGATAGCAGATACGCAATATGGGCTCAATTATGCCTCAGCTTTGCGAAAAAATAATTTTTATGGAGTCCAATTTCATCCTGAAAAGAGTGGTAAAGTGGGAGAGCAAATTTTGAAGAATTTTATGCAACTAAACACGAACAACTAAACACTAACAACTAAACAATAATAACTAATTACTACCATATGAGGATCATATCAGCAATTGACATTATAGACGGAAAATGTGTTCGTTTATCCAAAGGAGATTATAGTACTAAAAAAATCTATAATGAGAATCCCTTAGAGGTTGCTAAAGAATTTGAACAAGCGGGAATTCGCTATTTGCACTTAGTAGATTTGGATGGGGCAAAAGCAAGCACCATAATTAACTATAAGGTGTTAGAGCAAATTGCTAGCAAAACAAGCTTAAAAATTGATTTTGGTGGTGGTTTAAAATCAAATAAAGATTTAGAGATGGCCTTTAATTCTGGAGCAAATCAAATTACTGGAGGAAGCATTGCTGTTAAAAATCGTACTGTTTTTGAAAATTGGATTGAGAAATACGGAGCGGATAAAATTATTTTAGGAGCTGATTTTTACCCAGATTCATCTGGAGGTAAGATTGCAACAAACGGTTGGCAAGAAGAAAGCAGTTTGGCCTTGATTCCGTTTATAAAAGACTATCAGCAAAAAGGGATTGTCTCTGTAATTTGTACGGACATTTCTAAAGACGGGATGTTGCAGGGACCAAGTTTTGAAATTTACAAGCAAGTTTTATCCAATGTGAATAAGTTAAAGCTGATCGCTTCTGGAGGTATCTCTGCATTTGATGAGTTGCCGAAACTAGCAGAGAATGGTTGTGAAGGAGTTATTATAGGAAAGGCTATTTATGAAAATAGAATCAGCCTAAAACAATTAGAAAATTATATACTTAATTATTAGGGTCATTACGAGAAAGCATGACGAAGTAATCTGTTTAATTGAAAAATTGCTTCATTTTATTCGCAATGACAAACAAGAAATTATGTTAACGAAAAGAATTATACCCTGTTTGGATATTAAAAATGGCAGGACTGTTAAAGGAGTAAATTTCATCAATTTACGCGATGCTGGTGATCCTGTTGAACTCGCAAAAATGTATGCAGAAAATGGTGCAGACGAGCTTGTTTTTTTAGATATATCCGCCACAGAAGAACTGCGTAAAACCCTTATTGATTTGGTTTTAAAAGTTGCTGAACATATTAATATTCCATTTACTGTAGGAGGTGGAATTGCCTCTGTGGAGGATGTATCATTACTCTTAAATTCAGGAGCGGATAAGGTGTCTATTAATTCATCAGCCGTTAAAAATCGACAATTGATTAATGATTTAGCCGAAAAATTTGGCAGTCAATGTGTGGTAGTGGCCATTGATGCAAAAAGAATTAATGGTGTTTGGAAAGTACATTTGGTAGGAGGAAAAGAGCCTACAGAAATTAATTTGTTTGATTGGGCTAAAGAAGTTGCCAAACGCGGTGCGGGTGAAATTCTATTCACCTCTATGGAGAACGACGGCACTAAAAATGGCTTTGCCAATGATGCTTTAGCGACTCTATCAGAGCTAGTTAATATTCCGATAATAGCCTCTGGAGGAGCAGGTACTATGGAACATTTTTCAGATGCATTTTTAAAAGGGAAAGCAGATGCCGCATTAGCAGCCAGTGTTTTTCACTTTAAAGAGATAGAAATAAACGAATTAAAAAAAGAATTACAACGAAATAATATTCCGGTGAGGTTGTAAATTGCTTGAGAGTAACTAAGGAAGGGTTCTCGATACAATTTCTCATCCTTCGAAATCACTCGAATTGACAATAAAAAATAAAAAACCAAAAAATGAATATAGATTTTAATAAAAACAACGATGGATTAGTCCCTGCCATCATTCAGGATGCAACAACAAAAAATGTGCTCATGTTAGGCTATATGAATCAAGAAGCCTATACAAAAACGCAAGAGACCAAGTTAGTTACCTTTTTTAGCAGAAGTAAAAACCGGCTATGGACCAAAGGAGAAGAAAGCGGAAATACCCTGCAATTAATTGACATCAAATTAGATTGTGATCAAGATACTTTGCTTGTCCAAGTGCAACCCAATAGCCCAACCTGTCACAAAGGATCTGATACGTGTTGGGATGAATCCAATATAGAGAATTATGGATTCTTATCTAAATTAGAGGCTACCATTGAAAATAGAATACAAAGTGCTGACAGCAACAAATCATATGTTGCTTCATTGTTTAAAGAGGGAATCAACAAAATAGCTCAAAAAGTAGGTGAGGAGGCAATAGAATTGGTTATTGAGGCCAAAGATGATAATGCCGATTTATTTTTAAATGAAAGCGCTGATCTTCTATTTCATTATTTAATCTTGTTGCAGGCTAAAGGATTTAAGGTAAATGATGTTGTGAATATTTTAAAAGGTAGAGAAAAGTAAAATAGAAGTTACCACCAAACAAGAAAAAACTTAGTCAACTCGCCATTTGGTTTTTTAAGCCAACAAAGAGGTGACTGTTTGTCTATGATGCATTTCTCTACCTTTTCTCCATATTGCTCATAAGATAGCCAATGGACATTTGTATGTGGATCAATCAACCAATTGATTTTACTAGGGATGTAAAATTTGCAATCCGAAAAAATAGCAATCTCATTATAATGAAGATAAAAACCGCATATGCATTCAGGATTTATCAAATCTAAAGCAACGCTGTTCATCCCATAGGGAAGGAACAACTGGGCTTTAAAATACACTTTTTGCTTAAAATCATTCAGATTTAAATCAAGTGTTTGTAGATATTGCTTTGCTTGCTCACTATACAAAAGAGGCAATTGTTTGTCTCGCAATTTTTTCAGTTTCTCAACGAGTGAATCTTTTCGATTGGGTCCAATAAAATGTTCAAGCTCTGAATTTCCTACACTTGGGTCAAACAAATAAAATTTAAAAACAATTTCTAGATGAATGGGTGATTGATCTTGTAGAAGGATACAATCCAATTCACCAAGTGTGATTTTTTCATCCTGAATTTGAATATTCTCAGCAATGATGTCTATCGATTCTTCTTGCTGTAATTGAAATGAAACAAAACGCTCAACATATTTACCCAATCGAAGTTTTTCATCCATTTTTAAATTAAAAGGCATGGATTTTTGATCAATTTGAAAAGACGGTAGCCCAAAAAGAGGCACCCTCTTCCATAAAGAGGGAGTATGCAAATAGCCTTCGTAGCGCCGCTGAATTTGTTTACTGAGTTCTTTCATTTCAATCTCCAATGTACGATTCTATTTCGAATTTCTTTTGTACCTTCAAACTTTAAAATACCTAGTATGCAATTTGACAAAGCAGCATTTCAATTTCTATCTGACCTAAAAGCCAACAACCAACGCGAGTGGTTTACAGAGCGAAAAGATATCTTTAAGAAGCATCAAAATCATGCCAAAGATTTTTATGCTAGTATCCGGAAAAAATTAGAAGCTCATGATGAAATAGATCAGTTTAAATTGTACCGAATTTATAGAGATGTCCGATTTTCAAAAGACAAGACACCGTATCAGCCGCATTTTGCTGGATCTTTTTCGCGTTTAGGCAAACAGTTAAGAGGTGGCTATTATTTGCGAATTCGATCTGGAGAGAGTTTTTTAGCAGGTGGTTTTTGGGAACCCAATAAAGAAGATTTGTATCGAATCAGAAAGGAATTTGAAATAGATGATCAAGAAATAAGGGCCATTATAAATGCCCCTTTATTTGTGAAATATTTTGGCAGTAAACTAGAGGGAGAGGCCTTAAAAACAGCCCCAAAAGGCTTTGATAAAGAGCACCCAGCCATTGACCTGATAAGGCAAAAAGGATTCATTGTGAACCGAAAATTTACGGATGAAGAAGTTCTAGCACCTAATTTTTTAGAAGAGGTTGACCAATCATATAAGGCATTGAGGCCCTTTTTTGATTATATGAGCGACGTGTTAAGTACCAATCTAAATGGTGAATCTATTCTTTAGTTTTTTTAGTTGTTTTGTCGATTTCTCTTTTCAGAAAATAACCAGTGACTATTGTCGATAAGACATCCGAAATAGGGAATGAAATCCAAACGCCCAGTTCTCCGTAAAATTTTGGTAAAATTAAGATACAAGGGATAAAGAAAAATCCTTGTCTAGTTAAGGTTAACAGCAATGCTGGAATTGCCTTTCCAATAGCCTGAAAATAGGCTGCACCAATTAATTGAATGGCTATTATTGGAGTTGCGGCAAACACCCAACGCATATCATGTGGCGTTTGTTCTAAAATTGTTGCATCAGAAGTAAATAAGCGCGTTATAGCTTCTGGAAAGATCATTAAAACAATAAAAATACTCGTGGCAAAAATTGCCGCATATTTAATGGCAATATAAATTGTTTCTTTTACTCGGTGGTAATTTTTGGCTCCATAATTAAATCCTGCAATAGGCAAAAATCCTTGCGTAATACCAAATACTGGGAATAGGGCAAACATGAGCATTCTTCCAACGATTCCATAAGATGTGACTGAGTTTTCACCTCCTAAATCAAACAAGATATTATTCATAATAAGGTAGGTAATACTTACAAAGGCCTGTCTGGCCAAGGTAACAAAGCCCAAGGAAGAAATTTCCTTAACAATAGCTGGTACTAATTTAAAATTAGGAAGCTTTAAATGTAAATCAGATCGTTTCGATAGAAAAAACCATAGGATAAAGGCCAAACATAACATATAGGATAGGGTAGTCGCCCAAGCCGCTCCAGCCATTCCAAAACCCATAACATTAATAAAAAGATAGTCCAAAATTAAATTACCAACTGAAGGTATTAACATGGCATACATCGCGAACTTTGGTTTGCCCTCGGCTCTTATAACCGTATTCCCCATCATACAAAGTCCTAAAAAAGGAACTCCATACAATACAATTTCATAATAGATTTTAGCAGGTTCAAAAATATCTCCTTTTCCTCCAAATGATGGAATTAATGAATTGACAAACAACAGTCCAAGCAGGGCCATGCTTGTTGTTATGATTAGGGTAAGAGTTATTTGATTTCCAAAACTTTGCAAGGCTTTCTCATGGTTATTTGCACCTAAAGCTCTTGAAATAATAGAAGATCCACCAATCCCAATACTCATTCCGATTGCAGAAATAAAGAAAGATACAGGTAACACCACGTTAATTGCAGCTATCGCAATTGGACCAATCCAATTTCCAACAAAAATGGTATCAATTAAGATGTTTAGAGACATCACTAAAATACCTATAGACGCAGGTGTAGCCTGTTTAATTAAAAGTTTACTAATCTTTTCTGTACCTAAATCATTCACTCTTTTTCAATTTATGAATTTCCAAGAGCAAATATCTGTAATCTTTTGTGCAACTTTGTAAAAAAAAGCAAAAAGATATTGCTGTTTGTTTAAAACATTTGGTAGGTATGAATACAGTATTTTTATTAAATCATGTCGTTGAGACTTCTGAAATAGATACCTTAAACCATGTAAATAATGTGGTCTATGTGCAATGGATGGAGAATGTGGCCATGGCTCATTGGGGTTTTTTGACCAAAGAGAACCCAATGGATGACTTTGTATGGGTGGTAATGAAGCACGAAATTGATTACCTAAAACAAGCTGTATTAGGCGATGAAATCACTATAAAAACTTGGGTAGGTGAAACCAAAGGATTTAAATCTGAAAGGCATATCGCCTTTTATAAAAACGAAGATTTGTTGGTGAAAGCCGTAACAGTTTGGGGCATGTTAGATGCCAAAACCTTTAAACCTACTCGAATCACAGAAAAGATTTTAAAAGTTCTACAAGCATAGAAATATATGTACCTTTGTGGCCTTAAATAGATATAAGATGCCTACATTCAACCAACTTGGAGTTGCTAAAGATTTTATCAAAGCCCTTGATGAATTAAAGATTCAAAATCCAACTGAAATACAAGAAAAAACCATTCCAGTTTTACTAAAAGGACCTACAGATTTTGTGGGTTTAGCACAAACAGGTACGGGTAAGACAGCTGCTTTTGGATTGCCTATTTTACAACAAATAGATACCAATAAAGGGAGTGTTCAAGCGCTAATATTATCTCCTACACGTGAGTTGGTTCAACAAATAAAAAAACAGCTATTTAAGTTTACTAAATATAAAGATGAAAAGATCTTTATGGAGGCTGTGTATGGTGGTGATAAGATTGATAAGCAAATTGCAAATTTAAAAAGAACCACCCACATAATTGTGGCAACCCCAGGTAGATTGATTGATTTAATTGAACGAGGAGAAGTCAATTTAAAAGATGTTAAAACTGTGGTTTTAGATGAAGCCGATGAAATGTTAAGCATGGGTTTTAAACAGGATTTGAATAGAATTTTAAAATTTACTGACGGGAAAAGTGCAACTTGGTTGTTTTCTGCCACCATGCCAGAAGAGATTCAGAAGATTATTAAAAAATACATGTCGCCTAATGCAGTTCGTGTGGCTGTGAATCCTCAAAGTCTTGTGAATGAAAACATTCGACATCAATATTTAAAAACTACGATTAAAGAAAAAACAGGACTCATTGTTAGCTTTTTAGAAAAAAGACCCAATGACAGAGGGATCATTTTTTGTAGAACCAAAGCTGGGACTCAGAAATTGACGCAAGAACTGATAGAAGAAGGTTTTTCTGTAGCAGCATTAGAAGGGGATATGCAACAAAAAGAACGCGATAAGGCTATGAGAGCCTTTAAAAATGGCAATATTCAGTGTTTAATTTCTACAGACGTTTCTGCTAGAGGGATTGATGTGAATAATCTCGCTTTTGTTTTGCATCATCAATTACCGGAGCAGTTGGAGTATTATACGCATAGAAGTGGTAGAACTGCTAGAGCTGGTAAAACCGGATTTTCATTAGCGTTTATTTTGCCATACGAATTAGAGCATATTCATAAAATCCAAAAAGATTTGGGAATTCAGTTTACAGAAATCAGTATCTAGGATGAGTTTAATTTATGTTTTAGATATCATAGGAACCTTTGCCTTTGCCATAAGTGGTGCTTTAGTTGCATCAAAAAAAGAGTTTGATTTGTTTGGAGTGTTAATTATTGCCTTTGCCACCGCAGTTGGTGGAGGGATGCTTCGCGATGTATTAATTAATGCACATCCTATTAACTGGATAGGAGATCTCAATTATATTTGGACCATTTTAGCGGCTGTAGTCTTTACTTTTTTGTTTAAGAGTAAGATTGCCCCTTTAAGCAAAACGATGTTTTTATTCGATACCATTGGGATTGGCGTATTTACCTTGTTAGGGGTCCAAAAGGGGCTCGCCTATAATTTGCATCCCTTTATTGCGGTTGTTATGGGCATGGTTTCATCGGTCATGGGAGGGGTTACCCGTGATGTTTTAACCAATGAAGTGCCACTAATTTTTAAAAAAGAAATTTATGCCTCAGCCTGTTTGGCGGGTGGTGGCGTGTACCTATTGACCAATTATTTGCAGTTTACAGAGAGCCTTCAATTTATTTTAACCGTTGCAACGGTGATTAGCATTCGATTGTTTGCGGTAAAGTTTCACTTGCAATTGCCAAAAATTAAGGACGATATTTTCGGAAAACAAAAAAGCAACCTTTAAGGTTGCTTTTTTGTTTATGAATCTAGTTTTCTTTACGAGAGTATTCCTCGTTTTGTCAAGTCTTGACTGTACCAGATTAAAAAGGCACCAATCACCAAAACTAAAATTGGCATGACCATTCCTCCAGGCCCATAAACTTCCATAGCATTGCTCTGAAACAGGTTATAGTACATTTGGACAAGGATCCCTAAAAGGGAAATTGAAAAAACAGTTTTTGCCAATTTCTTTTTCATTAGTAAAAGAATACAGCCTAAGCTTCCTCCAAATACGGCAATGGCAAAGGCTGCAGTGGCCCAGGCTGGAATATCTTTATATAATGCCTGCTCTGCAACAGGCAGGGCTGAAAGTACTTCTTCCGTCATATAGGCTTGCGCCAAGTAGGCCATAACACCCATTAAGTTCCATACAAGGGCAAGAACTCCTATTACCCAAAAGGCAGTGGTCGGTTTGTTTGTTGTTGAATTCATCTGAAATTTATTAGTAGTTTGTCAAAACAAGATATGAATTTAGCTGGATATCAGCAAATTAAAATACTTTTTTAATATTTTATAACAAATTGGAATAGAAAAACTACCTTTGTACAAGATTTAAGAAACTTTTTAAACTGCGTTTTATGAAGTTTTGAATCGAGTTATTGCAATAGCTAAATAAATTTACAAAAGCCAAACCTTGTCCTTTATACAATTTTGTTTACTTCTTTACAATGACTTACAAACTGAGTTAAAAATTTAAAAGTAGTATACAAATGGCAGGCTCTCAAGAGACTTTTGGAAAAAAAGAAAGAGAAAAAAAACGTTTACAAAAACGAAAAGAAAAAGCACAAAAAAAAGAAGTTAGAAAAGCAAATTCAGGAGAAGGTAGTGGATTGGATAGCATGATCGCTTATGTTGATGAATATGGTTTTGCAACAGACACGCCACCGGATCCAAATAACCGAGTTCAAATAGATGCAGAAAGCATAGAAATTGGAATTCCAAGAAGAACTGCAGAAGACGAGGTAGACCCTGTGCATAACGGTAAAGTTTCCTTTTTTGATAGCTCAAAAGGTTTTGGATTTATTATTGATAATGACACCCAAGAAAAGTACTTTACCCATGTTAGTGGCTTGATTGATGAAATTGCAGAAAATGACAAGGTAAGCTTTGAGTTAGAGAAGGGGATGAGAGGAATGAACGCTGTAAAAGTAAAGAGAATTTAAAACAACTTCTTTGAAGAAATTTTATGCGATTGAGAACCTCTCAATCGCATTTTTTTTGAAAACAACTTGGGGTTTATTCGTTAAAAACCCTAAAAACAACGTACTTTTGCAAAACCCAAAACAGGTAAAACTCTATGTCAGATACGCTTGAACTAACAGAATTAGAAGATAGAAAAGTAGGTAAAGATTTATATAGTTATCAAAAAGGAGCCATTGATCAAATTTTTAAAAGATTTGAAGAGGCTGCAGATGATTATCATCTCTTATACCAATTGCCTACGGGTGGTGGTAAAACCGTAATATTTTCTGAAATTGTTAGACAGTATTTAAAACACCATCAGAAAAAGGTGTTGGTCATGACACATCGAGTAGAATTGTGCAAGCAAACTTCTGGAATGCTCACTGAATTTGGTGTCACTAATAAAGTGGTAGACAGTACCGCCAATTTAGAGGATCAAAGTGAGTACAATTGTTTTGTAGCGATGGTAGAAACACTAAACAATCGACTAAATGATGATAAATTAGATATTTCTGACATCGGCTTGGTGATTATAGATGAAGCCCATTACAATTCATTCACCAAATTGTTTAAGTTTTTTGAAAAATCTTTTATCCTTGGCGTAACCGCCACACCATTGAGCTCTAATATTAAATTGCCAATGAAGGACAATTACAATGAGTTAATTGTTGGAGAAACAATTGAATCTTTGATAGAAAATGAGTTTTTGGCAAGAGCGAAAACCTATTCTTACAATGTGGGACTAACCTCGTTAGTGGTAGGTTCTAATGGTGATTATACGGTAAAATCTTCTGAAGATTTATATACAAATGCTCAAATGCTTAGCAAATTGTTACAGGCCTATGAAGAACGATCTAAAGGAAAGAAAACCTTAATCTTTAACAATGGTATCAACACATCCATCCATGTATTTGAAACCTTTAAGGCAGCGGGTTACCCAATTGCTCATTTGGACAATACAGCTACAAAAAAAGAGAGAGCCTTCATTTTAAAATGGTTTAAAAAGACTCCGAATGCAATTTTAACCTCTGTAAGTATCTTAACAACCGGTTTTGATGAACCCACTGTAGATACTATAATTTTAAACAGGGCGACAAAATCATTGACCTTATATTATCAAATGATTGGTAGAGGGTCAAGAATATTAGCAAATAAATCAACCTTTACAGTGGTAGACTTAGGTAATAATTTCCATCGATTTGGACCATGGGGGGCAGATTTAGATTGGCAACAAATATTTAGAGCGCCTAATTTTTATCTAGAAAAACTGTTGAACGATGAAGAATTGGAAGATAATTTTGGTTATGAAATGCCAGAGGCCCTGCGCGAGCAATTTGCCAAGACCAAAGATGTAAGTTTTGATATGAAAAAAACCTATATTGATGCTATAAAAGCTAGGGAGTCAACCAAGGTGGTGTTAGAGCGCTCCATCCATCAGCATGCCACTATTTGCATAGAAAACAGTGAAGATGTGTACGATGCCTTAGATTTGGCAAAGCAATTAGGAGATGATATTGATTTTCGTTTGCAACGCTATACCAAGTGCATTAGTAAAAGCACCCATAACTTTATGGACTGGTTAAAAAGCGATTATCGCGTAAAATTGCGTTTATATATCCGAGATAATTTTGATAGCATGTTTGAAGAAATTCATGGTAGACCTGCCGAATAATTAACTATGTTTGTGCTGTCTTAATTGAACTTTGCCTAATGGAATTAAATCGCAAAAACACCCTACTTATAGTGCTGTCATTTTTTGCCATTTATGTCATTTGGGGATCTACCTATTTACTGAATAAAATAGCAGTCTCAGAGATTTCTCCCATGATTTTATCGGCGACTCGTTTTATCATTGCAGGCTTATTGATCTTTGCCATTGCAAAATCTTTAAAACTTTCTTTAGCCATAACTAAAAAGCAATTTCTGAATTCTACCTTGGCAGGTTTTCTTTTTTTAACCTATGGAAATGGGGTATTTGTTTGGTCGCTTAAATTTGTTGATAGTGGCTTTGCAGCGCTGGAAGCTTCGACACAACCTCTGGTTGTTTTGTTAATGATGCGCTTGTTTTATAAAAAGAAAATACAGCGAATGTCTTTAATTGGTGTGGCTTTAGGAATTATAGGCATCTATTTATTAGTCAGTCAACAAGATTTAAACACCGGTGAGGATAGCCTTTTGGGTATCATTATGATTTTTACTTGTGTGATAAGCTGGAGTGCAGCAAGCTTGTTTGTTGCAAAAGCAGATTTGCATAAAAACTTCTTTGTGAATTCGGGGTACCAGATGGTAACAGGAGGAGCTATATTGTTTGTTCTAAGCCTTTTATTGGGAGAGCAATGGGTTTCGCCATTAGCCCTTAGTGGGAAAGTTCAACTGTCCATGTTTTTGCTGATCGTCTTTGGAAGTATTGTTGCCTTTACCGCCTTTAATTATTTGCTAAAAGTGGTTTCCACAGAAAAAGTTGCCACTTCTTCTTTTGTCAACCCAGTAATTGCCTTGCTTTTGGGTTGGTATATTTTAGATGAACATTTAACGGTTCAATCTATTGTTGCTGCCGCAATTTTATTGACTGGCGTTTACTTTATCAACTCAAAAAGAAATTTGCGTTAAGCGGGTATTCTTCTCGGTATTTTTTGAAGTTGTTACACTATCATTTTTTTGATTATTTTTATACACAACTAAAACAACCGAACCATGTTAATTTACACGTTTAAATTCGCTGCTAAAAGGCAGGTTTTTGCCTTTGCACTTCTTGCCTTTTTAGGAGGCACCCTGAGTATTCAAGCACAAAAAAAGGTGTTGGACCATTCAGATTATGATATTTGGAATTCCATCAAATCTAGAGCGCTATCCAATTCAGGAGATCATATTTTATATACCTTAGAAAAAGGTGAAAAAGACAATTTTTTAAAGGTTAAAACCCAAAAAGGAGACCTTGTTCTTTCCTATGACAGAGCAGAGAATGCCACTTTTAGTGATGACTCTAAATCTGTTTTTTTTAAAATAACTGCATGGAAAGATAGTATTACTGAGCTCAAAAGAAGAAAGGTAAAGAATGATAAAATACCGAAGGATACGCTGGCTATTTATGATCTTCAGAAAAATAATTTAATGAAGATAGCAAATGTGCAATCTTATAAACTTCCTGAAAAATGGTCGGGATATGTTGCTTATATGCTCGAAGACATTGCAAATCCAGTAAAAAAAGAGGCAAAAGCGACTACAGATAAAACCAAAAAGAAAAAGGAAAAAAAAGTTAGTAAAATAAATGGCTATCATTTGGTATTGATGGAAACAGAGAATCAAAAGCAAGACACGCTTAAGTTTGTAACTTCTTATGCTTTTGCTAAAGAAGGCAAAAGACTTTTGTACACTACAACAGGTGATGATGCCAATGAACATGCGGGTGTTTATCTTTTAAATCTTGAGAACAACTCGAAAACTCAAGTTTTCACTGCGCATGCTAAAGCGAAATACAATCAATTATCCATAAGTGAAACTGGTAAAAATATTGGTTTTGTAGTGGATGTAGATACGACCAAAGTATTAGTGAGACCAACAAGTCTATACTTGTGGAAAGAAGGCATGCAGGCAGCTGAAAAAATTGTTGACCCAAAATCGGCTCCAAAAGGGTATCGCGTATCACCAGACGGTCGAATTAGTTTTTCAAAAGATGAAACGAAAATGTATTTTGGTTTTGCAAAACCACCTATAGTGCAAGATACGACCTTGTTGCCTGAAGAGATTGTCAATGTGGAAGTTTGGACCTACAATGAACCTCGTTTGTATACGGTACAAGAAATGCAAGTAAATGCCGATAAAAGAAAGTCCTATGGGGCTGTGGTTCATTTAGATAAGAATAATACATGGCTGCCATTGGCTAGTACAGCCTATCCAGACCTTCAAACAGCCTATAAAGGGAATGCAAATATTGCCTTAATTAGTAATAGTGAGCCGTATATGTTAGAAAGTCAATGGACAGGGGAAAGAGCGGCTGATTATGCACTCATCAACACACAAACAGGAGCGATCAACCCTGTGTTTAAAAAACTTACAGGACGCCTTCAATTTAGTCCAAAAGCAAGCTTTCTTTACGGGTATAATGATATAGATAGTTCTTGGTTTGCCTATGATATTACGGCAAAAAAACAGGTAAAGCTTACCAAAGGCCGTGTTTTTTACAATGAACTTCATGATTCTCCAAGTAATCCAGGGGCCTACGGAATCGCAGGTTGGACCACCAATGATGAATATTTATTGATTTATGATCGCTACGACATTTGGAAATTTAATCCTAAAACAGGTGCAAACGAACTTTTGACCAAAGGAAGGGAAAACAATACGGTATACCGATACATCCGATTGGACAATGAAGAAACCAACATAGACTTAAAGAAAACCTGGTTGTTATCTGCATTTAATGATATTTCAAAGCATAGTGGCTATGTATCATTAAACCCAAGAAATAAACGCTTAAACAGCTTGTTAATGGGTCCATATAGCTATTCCAGACCTGTAATTGCTCAAAAAGGCAAAACAGTGATGTATACGAAAGAAAGTTTTGAAGAATTCCCAAACATTCATTTATCGGATATCACTTTTAAAAAGGATTTGGTGGTAAGTGATGCCAATCCACAACAAAAAGACTACAATTGGGGTACCGCAGAGCTGGTGTATTGGACTTCCTTAGAAGGAAAAGCACTGACAGGGATGCTTATCAAACCAGAAAACTTTGATCCGAATAAAAAATACCCATTGTTGGTAAATTTTTATGAACGAAGCTCAGATGGTTTGTATGGTCATAAGGCGCCATCGCCAGGAAGATCCAGCATTAATTACAGTTTTTATACAAGCAGAGGTTATGTAATCTTTAATCCAGATATTGTATATAGAGATGGATATCCTGGTGAATCTGCGTATAATGCAGTCATTCCAGGAATTACGGCTTTAATTGATAAAGGATTTATTAATAAAGACAAAATTGGAGCACAAGGTCATAGTTGGGGAGGATATCAAGTAGCTCATTTAGCAACAAAAACTGATATTTTTGCGGCCATAGAATCGGGGGCACCTGTTGTGAATATGATCAGTGCCTATGGTGGAATTCGATGGGATACTGGTTTGAGCAGACAGTTTCAATATGAACATACGCAAAGTAGAATAGGAGGGACTCCTTGGGAATATCCAATGCGTTATATAGAAAACTCTCCAATTTACAATATGGATAAGGTCAATACTCCAATTTTAATTATGCACAATGATAAGGATGGGCATGTGCCATGGTATCAAGGGATTGAATACTTTAACGCCTTAAGACGTTTAGGAAAGCCTACTTGGCTTCTAAATTATAACGGAGCGCGTCACTGGCCATTAAAAATGGAAAACAGAAAGGATTTTAATATTCGTATGGCGCAGTTTTTTGATTATTATTTAAAAGATGCTCCAAAACCTGTTTGGATGGAACGAGGGGTTCCTGCTCTTGAAAAGGGAATCAACCAAGGCTATGAATTGATTAAAAATTAAGTAAATTTTATCATATAAAAAAAGCCCCTGAAATTTCAGGGGCTTTTTATTTTTAATTGGGTTAAGGCTTAGTTCAATACCAAATGCTGAATAAAGAATTCCATCATTCTGGACATATCAACAGCTGTGTGCCCTTTATCAGGACCTACTTGCACTTCAAAACTTTTTCCAGCTCTTTGCAAAGATTGGATTAATTGAAGTGAATTTGAAGGGTGAACGTTGTTGTCATTGGTTCCGTAATAGATCATTAATTCACCTTTAAGGTCTTTTGCATAATTCATTAAGCTCGAAGCCTCATACCCTTTTTTATTATTCTCCAAAAGGTTCATAAAACGCTCTGTATACACGTTATCATAGTTTCTCCAGTCAGTCACAGCAGAATTTGCAACAGCTGCATGATACACATCAGGAAAACGTAATAAACTCATTCCAGCGGTAGTTCCACCGTAAGAAGTTCCATAAACACCAACCTTGTCTTTGTTAAAATATGGGCGATTTCGCAACGATTTCATTCCTTCTGCAAAGTCATCCATCTCTACAATACCAAGATTCCCATACAATTTATCCAATAATTTTTTACCTCTTCCACCTACGTTTCTTCCATCAACATTTACTACTAAAAAGCCAAATTCAGTCAAAGCACTAGGAAAGGTAAAGCTCTCTCTAAAAGCATTGGTAGCAGGGCCACCATAATTGCTTAAAATAACAGGGTATTTTTTTGAAGTTTCAAAGTTAGAAGGGAAATGCAACATTCCGTGTAATTGCGTAACACCATCAGCAGAAGTAAATGTAAAAACTTCTACAGTTTTGAAACCAAGTTTGTTAAACTCAGTCATGTCACTTTTAGCAATTTCAGATACTTTTCTTCCTTTAGCATCTATTAAATTCATAAAAGGAGGGATGTTGTGTGTTTGTGCCACATCTACAAAATGCTTTTTATCTGGTGATAAAATAACACTGTGATTAAATTTAGGATCAGTTAAACGAACATCTTTAGTCCCATCTAATTTAATGCGATGCAATTGCATTTTCATATGGTTGTCTCCACTTCTGGCCATATAATACAAATATCCTTTTGCCTCATCTACTTCGACAATTCGTGCAACTTCAAAATTGTGCTGGGTAATTGGATTTACCAAGGTTCCGTCAAAATTGTATAGATAATAATTTTTGTAGCCATTTCTTTCAGAGGTCCAGATAAAATGTTTATTGTCTTTCAGCTCATACATTTCAGGAGAATTCTCCGTAAAACTTGCTAACCATTCTTCTCGAACCACAACTCTAGTTTTTCCAGTAACTGGGTTTCCAGCTCTGAGCTCCATAATATCTTGTTTACGGTTTGTGCTGTGGAAAAGCAATTCTTTTCCATCTGGAGTCCA
>CBFHUV010000026.1:0-21401 GCA_965659055.1 Polaribacter sp. | reverse complement strand
AGAAAGTGAAGCGCTGAATAATTAAACGAAGCGAAGCGGAGTTAAATTTTCAAAAGAGTGCTGAGGCTCTTAATAATTAGAAGCACAAAATTAAATTTATAAAATCAAAGAGCGTATCAATTACAGATACGCTCTTTTTTTGTAGATTGTAGTCTCTTTAAAAAAAGATTTAATTTTTTCAATATGAAAAACATACACGTATGCTGTTTGGTAGTTCTTGCACTCAGTTTTAGTGGATGCAAAACCGCTCAATTTGACAAACAACCTCCATTTACCTTAGTAACTGCCAACTATAATTATTGGTCAGGCGGACAGCCTGGTGTTGGTGGAACCAAAGTTACCATAGAATACAACACGAAAAATTCTGTTGAATTTGACTCTATTTACTTTCAGAAAAAAGTGGTTAAGGTGGCTTTGCAACAAGCTGAAGGCAAAATGTACGTCGTTGGGTTTTTTAACAAGGAAAGAAGTAATGAGGTTGTTGGACAAATTGATACCAAGACCAAAGAAAGTGTCGATCCGTTTCAATTAGCCCCAAACGATGCAGTTTTAAGTTATAGATCAAAAGGAAAAACTAACTATTTTAAAGTTGTAAATCTAAAGGAAGTTTCTCCTGTGATGAACCAATAAATTCGTTTTTATCTTATTGAAAAGGCAAGCCAAAATGTGCTTGCTTTTTTTTTGGCACGTATTTTGAAACTAGCTACTTAGGATGCTTAAAAACGAATGTATGAAATCAATAAAACTAATACTAATACTATTGCTGACTGGAGCTTTCTTTAGTTCTTGTAGTCAGTTTGATGATGAGTTTGGTAACCAAATCAATCTAGAAGAATTGGTTTCTGGTTATGATTTATGGTATGTAGATTATCATAGAACTTCTGGAACCGGAGAAGTGCCTTTTGTTTCGAAAGCATTTACACTTTCTTTTTTCAATGGAAGAATGTATGCCAATAACAATATAACCGATATTGGTCTTACCGGAAATGGGTTTGGCATTCTTGTGGGATCTTATTATACCCGAAACGGCTATTTAGAAACCAATCACAACTTAGATGGAACCTATGATTTTGATGTCATTCAGATTTCTCCCAATGAAATTAAAATACGTGATGATTTTAACAATGTTACTTATTATTTAGTTGGTTATCAAAGAAATAGTTTTGATTATGATAAGTTGTTTTATGACAATATTGAATATTTTTTGCAGGAATATGTAGCTTGGGAAAAAGTAACAACCATAGGAGGTGTTGCCAATGCATTTGATGCTGAAAACTATTTGCAATTTACTCCAGAGAATTTAACAACATTTTATAGCTCTAGAGATTTATTTGGCACAACTATTGAGAGTATTAATTGGAACTATGTAGGTGGATATAAAGTGTTCGATGTTCAAGGCTATGATGGCCTAAAGATTTTAACGCTAAATTATGATGGCGGCGATACTGAAGAATTTGAATTGAGCGTTATTAATGATAGAAGAATAGAACTGTATCATATTAATTCAGCGACGGTATACCAATTTAATGGTCGAGGATTTATCCAATATTTAAAAACAGAAGATCCTAAGCCAGCTGTAAGGAACAACAACAGAAAACGTACTAAAGTACAAAGAGATATGAAAATTAGAAGAGATTTAAAATAAAGTTTGGTTAGTTGATTTTTAGTTAATTGCTCTGCAATTGGCTAAGAAGAACCGCTCTAGAGGTAGAGCGGTTTTTTCATGCCCTTTTCTTTTTTCTTTTTTAAGAGAATCAACTATCTTTAACCAAAACAATTACAAACTTTTACAATGAATCAAACAGCATTTATAACAGGTGCAACTTCTGGTATTGGCAAAGCAACAGCCCAATTGTTTGCCCAGCATAAAATTCGATTAATTTTGTGTGGAAGAAGGGCTGAGCGTTTATTAGAACTTCAAAATGAATTGCGTCAATTTACAGAGGTGACTACCTTGTGTTTTGATGTTAGCAATCGTATTGCTGTTCAAGAAGCCATCGCTAAGTTGCCTGCTGAATTCCAACAAATAGACATCTTAATTAACAACGCGGGCAATGCACATGGTTTGAGTAGTATCCAAGATGGTGATATCGATGATTGGGATGCCATGCTTGACATCAATGTAAAAGGGCTATTGTATGTGTCCAAAGCCATTATGCCGAGAATGATTGAAAGAGGCAAAGGATTTATACTAAATATAGGCTCTATAGCCGGAAAAGAGGTCTACCCCAATGGAAATGTGTATTGCGCATCCAAGTATGCTGTAAACGCTTTAAACAAGGCCATGCGCATTGATTTAAACGCTCATAATATTCGCGTTTGTGCCATTCATCCAGGCGCTGTAGAAACAGAATTTTCGGAAGTGCGTTTTAAAGGAGATACAGAACGAGCCAAAGGGGTGTATTCTGGATATCAAGCATTGCAAGCAAGTGATATTGCAGAAATCATTCATTTTGTGGTTACCCGACCTTTCCACGTGAATATTGAAGATTTGGTTGTATATCCAACAGCACAAGCAAGTGCTACCATTCTGAAGAGAGATTGAAATGATTAATAAACGCCTTTTAATTAAAAACTTATTGGCTCATAATGATGAGAACAGTTTTTATGATAAAAAGCAAAAATTATCACTAGAGCATAAAGAAGGGAAAGCCAAATTCATCAAACATATTTGCGCCTTATCCAATTCGAACCCAGAGAATAACTCTTATATAGTGGTGGGGGTAGATGACCCCGAAAACAATATTGTTGGCGTTGATTTTTTTGATGACAGTAAAATTCAAAATTTAGTCAATGCTTATTTAGTAAATCCACCGACCATTCAATATGAAAATGTCCCTTTTCCGAAACTACAAAGACATAAGGTTGTGGGATTGGTAAGTATTGCCCCGAATAAAAAAATTACTTCTTTGGCAAAAAATGCTTGGAAGTATAAAAAAGGAGCCGTTTTTTTTAGAAGAGGAAGCAATTCGATGCAGGCTCATGACACTTTTGAACTTCAAAATCAGAACAAAGCGATTGTAGAAGCTATAGAAAAAATAGCCAGTAATAACATAGAACTTACCCTCAATGGAGTTTTCGATTTTATTAATAATCACAAACCGGAATATCAGCCAAAATACAAAGTGTATAAAGAACAATTTGTCTTGTGTTGGGCAGGTAAAAAAACCCAAATTCATGGAGAAACCTTTTATTCTCGAGTAGATATAGAGCTGATTAATGAACAGGTTCGTTTGTTTTTTTCTGCCCTAGATGAGGTCCAAATCCAAATTAATAAAAACTCGTTTATAATTACAGAGTACATCCTTTTGGGCATTGACGCAAAAGAAAAACACTATCCCTTAGAGAAAACCATCATTAATTTTAAAGATAATGGCACGCATGATATTGTAAAAGAATTGCTATTTGTCCCTCCACAGTATGACAGGGCCATCATTCAGCATGTTTATGAAAACAATAATGCCATCGTTTATAAAATAGAAAGAGGACTTCCGCTATCTGTTTTGGAGCATGAAGATGTCTATCGTTTGCCAACGAGCTATTTAATATGCTACTTAAATGGCTATGCAGATGCCGCTGAGCAACTAGAGAAAACAAAAGAGTATATTAAAAACATTGAAGACAAAACCACCTACATCAAATACAAAGAAGCCATGCGGGTTTTACGAAAAGTAAAATACAATTGATTCCAAAAAATAAACCCAAGACTTTGTATCTTGGGTTTTATTATTTAAAGAAAAGGATTAATTGCCTCCTCTTGGACCTCTTCGGTTTGCGTTGTCTTTTTTCCATTTTTCGTATTTAGCCCATTGATCTTCGGTAAATACTTTTTTCAACTCTTTTTCAGTCTCTTCTTGCATTTTTGTAAATGCAGCTCTCATGCCATCTCTATCTCCACTAGACATTAATTCTTGCATCTTTTTCATTCTATTTTCATTAGAGGCTAAAAGAATTTTATAGGTTTTATCCTTTTGCTCGTCTGATAATTCAAATGTTTTTGTATAAGCTTCAGTGGTGGTTTTAGCTTGCGTTTTTGGATCTGGTCTTTCTCCTCTTTGTGCCTGAATGGATACTGTCCCAATAAAAAATAGGATGGTAATTACTAAGTGTTTTGCTTTCATGTTAAAAATTTTTTAAGTGTATAAAAATTTTGACAACCAGAAATACGAATAAATTATACTTCTAACTGGAATATCTACGCTTAGACTATTTTTTTTTTATTTGGTTTAATCTAATAATTAATTTATTTGCACTCCTTCTGGATATATCTTTTCTAAGTCAGATGCCTTCATTTTAATCATATTAATATCCAGTAAAATATCTTCTAGTGGTTTGTTGGTGGAATCACGGTCTATATTTGTTATTGTATTGACAACATCCATTCCTTTAATAACTTTTCCAAATATGGTGTATTCATCATCTAACCTACTTAAGCCATTTTTATTTTGAACAATATAAAATTGGCATCTCGCTGAAAGCATTTTGGGGTTATCATCACGGCCAGCGCCAACAGCACCATATACATGACGCAATTTTTTATCAAACTCTGGTTCTAATAAATATTCTGGGTCCTTAAAACCTTCTGGTGTATCTGGACAGCCACCTTGAGCGACAAAATTTGGGATTACACGATTAAAGGTATAGTTATCCCAATAACCATCATTTGCTAATTGTGTAAAACTCGCTTTGTGTTTTGGTGTTTCATCATATAACCAAATTAAGATTTCGCCCTTAGGGGTTAAAATTTGACCAACATTGTAGATCTTTTCTGATTTGCAAGAAACCAGTCCCATAAGAATACAGAAGTAAATAATTTTTTTCATGAATATTTTCTTTTTATTTAGCTAAAAATAGACATTATAGTTCAATTACATTTATAAAACAAAAAACCCACTCAAGTGAGTGGGTTTTTATGCTAGAATATTAAAAACTATAGATCGAACTTTATTCCTTGTGCTAAAGGTAATTCATCTGAATAGTTGATGGTATTCGTTTGTCTTCTCATATACACTTTCCAAGCATCTGACCCAGATTCTCGTCCACCTCCAGTTTCCTTTTCACCACCGAATGCACCACCAATTTCTGCTCCAGAAGTTCCAATATTCACATTGGCAATTCCACAGTCAGATCCTGCATAGGATAAGAATTTTTCTGCTTCTTTCAATTCATTGGTCATGATTGCGGAAGATAGCCCTTGAACCACTCCATTTTGTTTTACTATGGCATTTTCTACTTCGCCAGTATATTTCATTAAGTATAAAATTGGAGCAAAAGTTTCATGTTGTACAATTTCAAAATGATTTTCTGCTTCTATAATTGCAGGCTTTACATAACAGCCACTTTCATATCCTTCTCCTTCTAATACACCGCCTTCAACCAATATATTTCCTCCTTCAGCTTTTGCTTTTTCAATGGCAGCTAAATAGGTATTTACGGAATCTTTATCGATTAATGGACCAATATGATTCTTTTCATCCAAAGGATTTCCAATGGTCAACTGTTTGTAGGCTCCAACAATAGCATCTCTTACCTTGTCATAAACTGATTCATGAATGATCAATCTTCTGGTAGATGTACAACGTTGTCCACAAGTCCCTACAGCACCAAAAACAGCACCCGGTACCACAACTTTTAAGTCAGCAGTTGGAGTGATTATGATAGCATTGTTTCCACCTAGCTCTAATAAGGATTTTCCAAAACGACCGGCAACCGTTGTTCCAACGATTCTTCCCATTCTGGTAGATCCAGTTGCAGAAATTAAAGGAATTCTCGTATCCGTAGTCATCATTTCACCTACTTTATAATCTCCATTGATGATCGAAGAAATTCCTTCTGGTAAATTGTTTTCTTTTAAAATTCCTGCAATAATATTTTGACAGGCAACCGAACATAAAGGTGCTTTTTCAGAAGCTTTCCACACACACACATCACCACAAATCCAAGCCAAGGCAGTATTCCAAGCCCAAACCGCTACTGGAAAATTAAATGCAGAGATAATTCCAACCACACCAATTGGGTGCCATTGTTCTCTCATCACATGTCCAGGACGTTCTGAAGGAATTGTTTGACCATTTAATTGTCTAGATAAACCAACAGCAAAATCACAGATATCAATCATTTCTTGCACCTCTCCATAACCTTCTTGCAAAGATTTACCCATTTCATAAGAAACGAGCTTCCCTAAAGGCTCTTTTAAATCTCTTAATTTGTTTCCAAATTGACGTACAATTTCACCTCTTTGTGGCGAAGGCATATTTCTAAAAGTTAGAAAAGCTTCCGTCGCAGTTTTCATGACAACTTCATAATCTTCTTTTGTAGTCGTTGTTACTTTTCCGATTAATGCTCCATCCGTAGGAGAATAGGAAGCAATCGCTTCTCCATTTCCGAAGTTGTTAGATCCTGTTGAGGTTCCTTTATTTATATCTTTTAAGCCTAATTGATTTAGGGCTTCTTTGATGCCAAATTTGTTCATTTTGTAATTTATTTCATTAATAAAACTAAATATCAAAAATACAAATAATTTAGCAGATAGAAAATTAAACAAAATTCAAATTAATGTTTAAAATTAAACATTCTGAACAATTATTCTTTAAAGAGTTTTATATCCACTATTTTTGCCAAAGATGAGAGCTGAAATTTTCAATATTGACAATAAGGTAGAATTTAAAGAAGTGGCATTGGCTGTTTTTAAACACCAATTTCAGAACAATAAAGTCTATCGATCTTTTTGTGATTTGCTCTATATCCATCCTTCTGATGTCCGAGAGGTAGAAGAAATTCCCTTTTTGCCCATAGAGTTTTTTAAATCTCGAGAGGTGCTTTCTTCAAAAGAGGAGGTAGAAATCGTTTTTTCGAGTTCAGGAACTACAGGAAGTTTGACTAGTAAACATTTGTTAACAGATGTTTCCGTATATGAAGAAAGCTATTTAAAGGGCTTTCATCATTTTTATGGGGATATTAAAGACTATGCAGTACTAGCTTTATTGCCCAACTATTTAGAACGAACAGGATCTTCGTTGGTGCATATGGTCAATGATTTAATTTCGAAATCACAAAACCAACACAGTGGTTTTTACCTGCACAATTTGGATGAACTCGCCCAGAAATTAAAACAATTGGACCAATCAGGACAAAAGGTTTTACTGATTGGGGTTTCTTTTGCCTTGCTAGATTTGATTGAGCAAACACAATTTCAATTAAAGAATACCATAGTTATGGAAACTGGAGGGATGAAGGGCCAAAGAAAAGAAATGATTCGGCAAGAATTGCATCAGGTTTTACAAGAAGGTTTTGGAGTAGATACCATCCATTCAGAATACGGAATGACCGAGTTATTGAGTCAGGGGTATTCTAAAGGAAAGGGAATTTTTAATTGCCCTCCTTGGATGAAGATTTTAATACGAGACACAGAAGATGCCTTAAGTATTCAGTCCAATGGACTTTCTGGAGGGATTAATGTCATTGATTTAGCCAACTATAATTCATGTTCATTTATTGCGACCCAAGACTTAGGAAAGGTCTTTGAGGACGGTTCTTTTGAGGTAATTGGACGTTTTGATCATTCTGATATTCGGGGCTGTAATTTAATGGTGTTGTAATGTAGAATACCTTTCATCGACTACACTAGAAACCCTATACGATGAAACAATTCTTTCTTATTTTATGTATTGGACTTTCAACAAGTCTATTTGCCCAGCACGATTATAACACTAAAAAAGGATTTGTAGCCGAAGGATATGATGTGGTCTCGTATTTTAATCAAAAGGCTGAAAAGGGTAACAAAAATTTCATGATTACCTATGATGGTGTAAAGTTTCAATTTTCGAGCAAAGAAAATTTAGAAAAATTTAAAAAATCACCAACAGAATATCTACCTCAATATGGCGGTTATTGTGCCTATGCTTTAGGAAAAAATGGCGAAAAAGTGACGATCAATCCCAAGACCTTTGAAATTCGAAATGGTAAATTGTATTTGTTTTACAATTCTTGGGGCACGAATACTTTAGAAATGTGGACCAAGGAAGGAGCTGTTGAGCTGCAGAAGAAAGCTGATACCAATTGGAAAGCGCTGGATAAAAAAAAGAGCTAAAATGAATTAGCTCTTTTAAAGGGAAGGCCTAGGAGAAAAACCTAGTCTATTTTTAATAAGAAATACGATTTTTTACCTCTTTGGATAAGCACATATTTATTGGCAATTAGATCTTTTGAACCAATGAGATAGTCCTCAGCTACTTTTTCTTTATTCACCGAAATTGCATTTTCTTTTAGTGCTCTTCTTGCATCAGCATTCGAGGCTAAGAAGTTCGTTTTTGCGGCTAAGGCAGCGATCATATCAAGTTCATCACCTACTTCTTCTTTGGAGAGTACTGCCAAAGGAACACCCTCAAAAACATCAAGGAAGGTCTGCTCATTTAAGCTTCTTAAATCATCGGCTGTAGAGTTTCCGAACAAAATAGAAGATGCTTTTAAGGCATTATCATAAGCTTCTTTACCGTGGGTCATGATGGTAACTTCTTCTCCGATTTTCTTTTGCAGTAAACGCAAATGAGGCTGCTCTTTGTGCTCGGCAATTAAGCGATCAATGCTTTCTTTGTCTAACAAGGTAAAGATTTTGATATATTTTTCCGCATCTTCATCACTAGAGTTCAACCAATATTGATAAAATTTATATGGAGAGGTTCTTTCTGCGTCTAACCAAACATTGCCTCCTTCTGTTTTTCCAAATTTTGTACCATCAGCCTTTGTTACTAAAGGAACAGTAATGGCATAGGCCTTTCCTTGAGCTTTTCTTCTAATGAGTTCTGTACCCGTGGTGATATTTCCCCATTGGTCAGAGCCTCCCATTTGTAGCTTACAGTTTTTCTCTTTGTACAGGTGGTAAAAATCGTAGCCTTGAAACAATTGATAAGTAAATTCTGTAAAACTCATTCCTTCTGCATACTCTCCATTTAGCCTTTTCTTTACAGAATCTTTGGCCATCATATAATTTACAGAGATGTGTTTTCCAGTGTCTCGAACAAATTCTATGAGTGAAATGTTTTTCATCCAATCATAATTATTCACTAATTCGGCTGGATTTTCTATGGTGTTTTTATCAAAATTTAAGAATCGCTCCAATTGCCCCTTTACACCTGCAATGTTTTTAGCTAAGGTTTCTTCATCTAACAAATTACGCTCAGCAGATTTTCCAGAAGGATCTCCAACCATACCTGTTGCACCACCCACCAAAGCAATTGCGTTGTGTCCACAACGTTGAAAATGCATCAGAATGATAATTTGCACCAAACTACCAATATGCAAAGAATCTGCAGTCGGATCAAAGCCAATATATCCTGTGGTTTGATGCGCTAGCAAATACTCTTCAGTTTCTGGCATGATATCGTGTAGCAATCCTCGCCAACGTAATTCTTCTACAAAATTTGTCATTCTTTGTTCATTTATGAGATGGCAAAGATACATTATCCTCTAAAAAAAACTACCTTAGCTCTTAGGAATTTATTTGATAAAAAGCGATACACATATGATTTTAGTGACCGGAGGTACAGGTTTGGTAGGATCTCATCTTTTGTATGAACTAGCGACTAAAAAAGCAAAGGTTCGGGCTATTTATAGATCTGATACCTATAAGACCACTGTAAAGAAAGTTTTTTCATACTATACAGATGCCCCAGAAGCCTTGCTAGAAACTATAGAATGGGTAGAAGCAGACATTACCAACCTTCCCTCATTGGAATTGGCTTTTAAAGGAATCACACAGGTATATCATTGTGCTGCATTGGTGTCTTTCGATCCGAAGAAGTATCGATCAATGCGTCAGATAAATATTGACGGAACCGCCAATATTGTAAATTGTTGTATTACAGAAAAAATTAATAAACTTTGTTTTGTAAGCTCTATTGCCACCCTTGGTAATATGCCAGATAAAACCATTTATTCAGAAGAAAACGAATGGAATAAAGAAGATAACAATAGTGGATATGCCATTACCAAGCACGGTGCAGAAATGGAAGTTTGGAGAGGGAGTCAAGAGGGCGTAGAGATGGTTATTGTCAATCCAGGAGTGATTTTAGGTCCGGGTTTTTGGTATGATAACACAGGTGCTTTTTTTAAAAAAACAGCTAATGGTTTTCAATTTTACACAGAAGGTACAACAGGGTTTGTAGGGGTCTTTGATGTGGTAAAAGCAATGACGCAACTCATGGAGAGTACCCTAGTCAACGAGCGCTTTGTTCTGGTGTCAGAAAACAAATCCTATCGTGAAATTGCCAATAGTATTGCCAAATATTTAAAAGTAAACCCACCTTCAAAAAAGGTATCTAAAACCCTAACGTCTATTTTTTGGAGACTCAACTATCTTTGGTCCAAACTGACAGGAGCCTCACAACTATTAACAAGGCATACTGCTGCTTCCTTACATAGCAAAACAGCCTATTCTTCTGAGAAAATTATAGAAAGTCAAGATTTTGAATTCACAGACTTAGAAAAAGATATTGAAAGGATTTGTGGTTATTATCAAAAAGATTTCAGTTAAGAGAACTCTTATTTTTGATTTAAATTCTGCAGAATGCTATTTGATATAGAATCTTTATTTTTTTTCTGAGCCTCCTCTAAGGTTTTTTGCCGCTCTTTTAGGCTGGCATTTACCAATTTTAGCAACTCATCGTATTCATCGACTATAGAAACATAGTACAAATTACTCGCTTTGTATCGCGTACTATCGATGCCATATTTATTATAAATTAAAGGCATATAGTTTACATTTTTTGCTAATTGTAAGTTTTTTTCAAATTGGGCAGTAGATGCGATATACAAGTCTGTTAGCAAAAAAGCCATGGTATCTTTAGGAATTAAATCCTCCGGTTTTTCGAATATGGTATTACTAGTGCAAGACGACATAAGAAGAACCCCAAAAAGCAAGCTTAGTTTTTTCATTTTATCGATTAAATAAGAGTCTCTCTCCTTTTGCAGACTCATCAAAAAGTCCATGATCAAAAATTAAATTCCCATTGACAAAAGTGTGTGTGACACTCGAAGTAAAGGTGTGGCCTTCAAAAGGAGACCAACCACATTTGTATAAAATATTTTTTTTCGAAACCGAATAAGGGTGCTCTGGATTGACCAAAACCAAATCTGCGAAATAGCCTTTTTTGATAAAACCTCTTTTTTCAATTTTAAAGATTTTCGCTGGATTATGACACATCTTTTCCACTACTTTTTCTATACTAATGGTGCCATCATGCACTTTTTCTAATAAGGCATTTAATGCGTGTTGCACCAATGGGCCGCCACTTGGTGCCTTAGTGTAAACAGCAGATTTTTCTTCTAAGGTATGCGGAGCATGATCTGTTGCGATGATGTCAATTCGATCATCTAGTAAAGCCTTCCACAAACCTTCTCTATCTTTTACGGTTTTTACAGCTGGATTCCACTTAATATGGGTTCCTTTTTTTTCGTAATCTTTGTCTGAAAACCACAAATGATGGATACAAACCTCTGCAGTAATTTGCTTCTCTTCTAAAGGGATGTCATTTCTAAACAGGTGGGTTTCTTTTTCTGTTGATAAGTGAAAAACATGTAATCTTGCTCCTGTTTTTTTTGCCAATTCAATCGCTTTAGAGGAAGATAGGTAACAAGCCTCTTCACTTCGAATAAGCGGATGGTATTTCATTGGAATGTCCTCGCCAAACTCAGCCTTGTATTTTTCTGTATTTTTTTTAATGGTAGCCTCGTCTTCGCAATGTACTGCAATGAGCAATTTTGTCGATGAGAAAATACGTTCAAGAACTTCTTCATTATCGACCAACATATTTCCTGTAGAAGAGCCTAAAAATAATTTGAGACCTGCTACATTTTTAGGATTGGTTTTTAAAATTTCATCCAAATTGTTATTGGTTCCGCCAAACATAAATGAATAATTGGCATAGGAAGTCTTTTCAGCAATTTTAAATTTATCCTCCAACAGTTCTTGGGTCGTTGCCTGAGGTACTGTATTGGGCATTTCTATAAAGGAAGTAATTCCTCCTGCTACAGCAGCTTTGCTTTCAGTAGCAATAGTTGCCTTGTGAGTGAGTCCTGGTTCTCTAAAATGAACTTGATCATCTATAAGCCCAGGCAATAAATAGGCGCCGTGAGCATCAATTATTTTTGCTTCTTTTGGAGCTTCTATTTGAATTGAAATATCTTTAATCAAGTTATCCTCAATAAGTAAATCACCAAAAAAAATCTTGTTTTCATTGACGATTTTTGCATTTTTAATTAATATAGAACTCATAAATTTCTAGTTTTTAGGCAATCCACGTAGGCGCAACTTAAGAACCCCAAAGAGAGCTTCGTATACAATATTACCACTCATTTTAGATTCTCCCAAGTTTCTATCTGTAAAGATTACAGAAACCTCTTTAATCTTAAATTGATGCTTCCACGCCTTAAATTTCATCTCAATTTGAAAGGCATAACCCACAAATTTAATTTTGTCTAGTTGGATGGTTTCTAATACTTTTCTCTTGTAGCAGACAAAGCCCGCAGTAGTGTCATAAATTGGCATTCTTGTTATAAATCGCACATATTTTGATGCAAAATAAGATAAGAGTACCCGTTTCATAGGCCAATTAACAACATTGACACCATTTGAATATCGAGACCCAATGGACATGTCTGCTCCATCAATTTTACAAGCATTGTATAAGCGAATTAAGTCTTTTGGATCATGAGAAAAATCGGCATCCATTTCTATGATGTATTCATAATCTCTATTTAAAGTCCATTTAAAACCATGAATATAGGCCGCTCCGAGACCATTCTTTATTAGACGATTTTCTAGAAACAATTGACTGTCAAATTCTTTTTGTAAATGAGTTACAATTTGTGCAGTTCCATCTGGAGAATTATCATCAACAACTAAAACATGAAAAGCCTTTTGTTGTTGGAAAACTGCTCTAATAATGGCTTCAATGTTTTCTTTTTCGTTATAGGTTGGAATGATTACTAAAACGTCTGACATGCTTTTACTAAAATAAGTATAACAAAGATACGCTATTTTATCACTAATTTTGTGTTAATATTTTATCAGAGGGTCTTAAAATGCAGATAACAAATAGAGTTGTAGAATCGAATAGCTGGGTATTGATGACCCTATTATTTGGATTGGTTTTACTTTTCCTTGTTAAGAAAATTAACTCACAACTGATAGAGAATTATGCAAAAGCCTTTTTTATAAAAGGTCTTATTGAAAAGAAATCACAGGAGAAAACAATTTTTTTTTCACTAACCAATCTATTCTTATTTCTTTTTTCTGGAATTGTCCTGGCTTTGTTTTTAGTTCTTATTTCGAAATATTATCTGACCGAGATTGAAGCAGACTTTACCACTTTCACATATTTTTTGTCGGGACTTCTTGTTTATATTTTAAGTAATTATTTTCTAGAATATTTATTTATTAGAATTTTTTCGTTGAGAAATGTGTTGACTTATTTTCTAACTTCTAAAAGAATTTATTTGTTTACATTTTCAATTTGGCTTTTCCCAATTATCGTGTTGAGCTTTTATACTTTTAATTCTGGAATACCATTATTAATTATGGCATTTCTTTTGTTTTTAATGAGTCTGATATTAATTTTCACTAACAACAAAAACTTGATAGTAAGCGAGTTGTTTTATTTTATTTTGTACCTTTGCCTACTTAAAATAGCACCATTATTGATTATTTATAAAATAATGTTTTAATTAAAGGAGTTTGTATGAAAGTGAAAACAATATTGGTCTCGCAGCCTGAACCAAAAACGGATGCATCACCTTACTTTGAGTTGTCGGAAAAACAAAAAGTAAAAATTGACTTTAGATCTTTTATTCACGTTGAAGGACTTGAGGTTAAAGAAGTAAGAGCTCAAAAAATTGATTTAAGTAAGTTTACAGCTATTGTTCTCACCAGTAGAAATGCAGTAGATAATTTCTTTAGAGTTGCTGATGAAATGCGTTTTAAGGTGCCTGACACTATGAAGTACTTTTGTCAATCTGAGGCTGTTGCCTACTATTTGCAAAAATATGTGATTTACAGAAAACGAAAAATTTATGTAGGAAATAGAACTTTTCCAGAATTAGGGAAGCTTATCAAAAAGCACAAAGACGAAAAATTCTTATTGCCCTCTTCAGATAAATTAAAGCCCTTAATTCCAGAAGAATTAAACAGTTTAGGGGTGGATTGGAAACAAGCAATTTTATACAAGACAGTAGTAAGTGACTTGTCTGATTTGGAAGATGTATTTTATGATATTTTGGTCTTTTTTAGTCCATCAGGAATTGATTCCTTATTCATTAATTTTCCAGACTTTAAACAAAACAATACGAGAATTGCGGCTTTTGGAAACACAACCATCAAAGCAGTTACTGATGCGGGATTAAAGTGCAATATTATGGCACCAACTCCAGAAACACCATCAATGACTATGGCTTTAGAAAAGTATATTAAAGAGGTGAACGGTAAAAAATAGTTCCGTAATTTATAAAGATTTAAACCGAGTTTTTACTCGGTTTTTTTATGCAAATAAAGTAGCAAAAGCTTCTTCTATTTTACCAACTAAAATCAATTTAATTTTATGGTTTTGAGAGCTGATGGTATTGTATTTTGAGGCAACCAAAGTTTTGTAGCCCAATTTTTCTGCTTCCAAAATACGCTGATCAATTTTTGAAACAGGTCTAATTTCTCCCGCCAAACCAACTTCGGCGGCGAAACAAACATTTGGATTAATGGCAATATCTTCATTAGAAGATAAGATGGCTGCAACTACGGCTAAGTCAATTGCTGGGTCGTCTACCTGAATTCCTCCTGTAATGTTTAAAAACACATCTTTTGCACCTAATTTAAAGCCGGCTCGCTTTTCTAAAACAGCCAGGATCATGTGCAATCTTTTTAAATTATATCCGGTCGTGGATCTTTGAGGGGTTCCGTATACAGCAGTACTCACCAAGGCTTGAATTTCAATCATTAAGGGACGAATTCCTTCTAAAGTAGAGGCAATAGCTGAGCCGCTTAAATCTGCATCTTTTTTTGAAATTAAAATTTCAGAAGGATTAGACACCTCTCGTAAACCTTCTGAAAGCATTTCATAAATTCCGAGTTCTGAGGTAGATCCAAACCTATTTTTTTGAGCTCTTAATATTCTGTAGGTATGATTTCGATCACCTTCAAATTGCAAAACCACATCCACCATATGTTCCAATATTTTTGGTCCTGCTATATGCCCTTCTTTGTTGATATGACCTATTAATAAAACGGGTGTTGCCGTTTCTTTTGCAAACTGAATGAGCTCTGCTGTTGTTTCTCTAATTTGAGAAATACTGCCAGGGGTTGCTTCTACAGTATTGGTTTGTAATGTTTGAATAGAATCAATTACTAGAAAGTCGGGACGAATTTCTTCAATATTTTTAAAAATCTCCTGGGTGTTGGTTGCTGTTAAAATAAAACAATTGGCGTTTTGGGTTTGAATCCTTTCTGCCCTCATTTTTATTTGAGATTGACTTTCTTCCCCAGAAACATATAATACTTTTTGTGAAATTGATAAGGCAATTTGTAAAACCAATGTAGATTTTCCAATCCCAGGTTCTCCTCCTAATAAAATTACGGAACCTTTGACCAACCCTCCTCCTAAAACGGTATCAAGTTCTTTATTTTTAGTAGGAATCCGTTCCTCTGGGTTGCTTTCAATTTGAGCAATAGTTAGAGGTTTTGCGACTTTTTTAGGGCTAGAACTTTGTTTCCAAGTTCTTTTTTCTTCTTTTTGAAGCACCTCTTCTACGATGGTATTCCATTCTTTACAAATGCCACATTGCCCTACCCATTTTGCATGCTGGGTTCCGCAATTTTGACAAAAAAAAGTAGTTTTTGTTTTGGCCATTTACATAGTTTCAGAAATGTAAAGTTACAAAGTTTCCAAGGTTTTAAACACGATGTTATTGGATCTTTTTTGACTTTTTAATTTGGTAAAAAGGAAACAAATAAAAGCACTTAATTTTTATTCTTATTGTAGATAGGAAGAAATAAGAATGACAAACCACCAAATAGAATCACCATAGCGGTTTGTGCTGACCACATAATCCAACCAAAGGCATAGGCCATTTCATTATCAATTTTAAAGAGCGCAAAGGCCAAGGCCACGGCAACTGGATAAGAGCCCACTCCTGCGTTGGTAGCTGCAATGGCGGTTCCACCAGCAATAAAGCCAATTAAAACCCCTCCAAATGGCACCTCTAAACCATCAATTGCTGGAATTGTTGCCCAGAACATTAAAACATACATGAGCCAAATAAAAAGCGTATGAAATATAAATGGCCATTTTTTCTTCATCTTAAAAATACTCGTAACTCCTTCAATCAGCCCAACAACAAAGCTCTTTATTTTTAGAGGTAAACCCGTTTTTGCTTTTCGAATAAAACGGATAAAAATTGCCACAATTATAATAAGTATTAGCCCTAAAAAGATAATTCTACTTGGATCAAAATTTTTGAGTAAGAGGTCGTAAATAAAATCAAATTGAACAAAAAGAGTAATGGCAACGATGAGCAACATCATAATTAAATCAGCGATTCTCTCTGCCACGATAGTCCCAAATCCTTTTTCAAAAGGAATTCCTTCATAGTTGGTCATAACAGCGGCTCTCGAGACTTCTCCTGCTCTTGGAATAGTATAATTCACAAGATAAGCAACTAACACAGCCATTGCACTATTGGCGAACCTAGGTTTATAACCAAGAGGTTCTAACATAAATTTCCAGCGATAGGCTCGAGACAAATGGCTTAAAATTCCAAATATCAAGCCAAAACCAACCCATAAATAATTAGCTTCTTTGAAATAAACGAGTAATTCAGTAATAGAAACTTTGGAAAGTGAATACCATACCAAAAACACCCCTAAAACTAAAGGAATGCTACTTTTTAGAATTTTTTTTATAGAAAAGGCCAAACTAGTTTAGCGTATTGGTTGCTTCGTTCGGAAATACAAGGGCAGGTTTAAATACTTTAGCTTCTTCAAAATCCATAAAAGCATAAGCAATTAAGATTAATACATCACCAACAGCAACTCTTCGAGCAGCAGCTCCATTAAGCGTAATTTCTCCACTTCCTCTCTTACCAGGAATCACATAGGTTTCCAGACGTTCACCATTGTTATTGTTAACAATTTGAACTTTCTCACCCTCAATAATATTCGCAGCTTCCATCAAATCTAAATCAATGGTAATACTACCGATATAATTTAAATCGGCGCCGGTTACTTTAACTCGGTGGATTTTAGATTTTACAACTTGTACTAACATGCCGCAAAAATAAAACTTTTTAAATTATTTAAAGATTTTATTCTTGTATTTTTTAAGAGAGGGCAATGTTATCGATTAAACGAATATTTCCCGCGAAAACAGCGATAAAGGCTCTGTTTTTTTTAGATAAATCAATAATTTTTGGAGTTTCCAAATTGCTTTCTTCTGCAATTGTAAAATATTCTAGGTTCAAATGGGTATTGCCTTGAAATTCATCTAAAACAGTTTTAGAAATTTGCTCGATGGTATTTGTTTTTGCAAGAGAGACTACTTTTTTTAGTACCTCATATATAAAAGGCGCAGCTGCTCTTTGTTCTGGGTTCAATCGCACATTTCTAGAGCTCATAGCCAGACCGTCTTCTTCTCTAAAGATAGGACAACCTATAACCGATAGGTCTAATTGCTTTTTCTCTACAAGTTTTTTTATAATTTGCAACTGCTGAAAATCTTTTTCACCAAAATAAGCCCGATTTGGCTTAATAAGTTCAAAAAAGGCCTGTACAATTGTAGCAACACCATCAAAATGACCCGGTCTAAATTTCCCTTCCATCTGATGTTCTATTCCATCAAAAACATAAGAATTTGAAACGATGTGGTCTGCATACATTTCTTCGATATTTGGAATAAAGACGATGTCACATTGCGCATTTTCTAATAAACGAAGGTCACTCTCTAGGGTTTTTGGATACTTTTTAAGATCTTCTTTATTGTCAAATTGAGTGGGATTTACGAAAACACTAGCTATAGTAATATCATTGTTCTGTTTAGAATACTCAATAAGGGAGAGGTGTCCTCTGTGAAGAGCCCCCATGGTTGGTACAAAACCAATTTGATAATTCCTAACCTTAAAATCAGATAAACAGTCTTTTAAAGCCTTCTTTGTTTCGAAAATTTGCATAAACTCAAATAGTAAAATGAGTGCAAACTTAGTATTTTAACATGAAATTAGCATAAAAATATGTATTTTTGCACTTCTCATAAAAGGGATGATTTAATGAAAGACAAGAGAATTTTATACGTATCGTCTGAGGTAGTACCATATTTACCAGAAACAGAAATGGCTTCAACGGCGTTTAATGCGGCAAGAAAAGCACATTCTAAAGGAGTTCAAACCCGTATTTTTATGCCAAAGTTTGGTGTGATTAACGAAAGAAGGCATCAATTGCACGAAGTGATTCGCTTGTCTGGAATGAATTTGATAATCAACGATATGGATATGCCTTTGATTATTAAAGTGGCTTCAATACCAAAAGAGCGCATGCAAGTGTACTTTATAGACAATGACGAGTACTTTAAAAGAAAGGCAATTTTTACTGATGAAGATGATAAGTTGTTTGATGATAATGATGAGCGCGCTATTTTCTTCGCAAAAGGAGTGATTGAAACTGTTAAAAAATTAAACTGGGCACCAGACATTATCCATATACATGGATGGATGGCTTCTTTATTACCCCTGTACTTAAGAGAGTTTTATAAAGAAGAGGCTCTTTTTTCACATAGTAAAATTGTAACTTCTATTTACAATAATGATTTTGAGGGTACCTTACATGAAGGTTTGATGGAAAAGGTGCAGTATGACAAAATTGATGACTCAAAAATTGAAACACTTCAAACACCTACCTATATCAATATTCTTAAAAATGCTATTGAGAATTCAGACGCAGTTATTAAAGGAAGCGAGACAGTCTCCGATGAATTACTGCAATTTATAGAAGAAAAAAACAAACCTTTTTTAGACTACCAAACCGAAGAAACATTAACAGAGGCTTATTTAGATTTTTATGCCAACAAAGTATTGGCGCAACAATAGTTATTTATGTATAGAGAAATTACAAAGAAGGGTGTATATTTTGGAATCGTTATTTTTTGTTTAATTGGAGTTATTTCTTGTGAAAAAGATTTTCAAGATGTTAATTCTTCAGTTATAAGCAATACCAAATATGAAACAAAAGACACAACATTGGAAGTCGTTATTACCAATAAAGCGATTCAAAGTGTTCGTGCAGATGGTTTAGATATTGGAGGAACTTTGGGCCAATACTTGTTGGGTATTTACACCAATTCCAACTATGAAAAAATTGAAGCATCTATTGTTTCACAATTAACAATTACAGCTGGAAATGCAGTTGTAGATAGAACTTATGACGCGGATACTACTGTAGTAACTACGATTGACACGGTGTTTTTGAAACTTCCATATCAGGCAACTTTGAAAAGCACAACTTCTGGAACAGCAGATTTTGAGTTGGACTCAATTATTGGAGATAGAACCAAGGCTTTTACATTCAATATTTATGAACTAGGGACCTATTTAACCCGTTTAAATCCTCAAGACCCTTCTAAGAGCTTTAGTTATCAATCAGATTACAATTATCAAAAGGTAGCTGGAGAATTGAATGCAACACCAAACTATCAATTTATTCCACATGCTGCAGATACTGTTTTTCTTTTAAATAGAAAATTGAGCAATGGTGTTGTATACCAACGAGATACTATTTCACTGACTCAAAAAAGACCATTTGCAAGAATTCCTTTATCTAAAGCTAAATTTAAACAACTGTTTTTAGATAAATATGGATCTCCTGAATTTGCGACACAAGAAGCGTTTAATGCCTATTTTAAAGGTCTTTATTTAGAAGCTACAGGAAATGAAGGGACTATGTTGTCCTTAGCATTCACAAACTCTGATCAATTGCTTGTTCCATCCATTGAGCTTTATTATACCAATACAGTTATTAAAGGAGGTACAACGATTGTAGATACCATTCAAAAAAGTGAATCTTTTGCGCTTTCTAATTTTGTTAATAGTTCTTACAAAATGGAGCAAAAAGTTTATCCAACAGATAAAAACATCATTATACAAGGAACAGCTGGTAACATGGCTCAAATTAAGCTTTTTGGACCTGATAGCAATAACAATGGTGTTTCCGATGAAATTGAGGCAATGCGCGCCAAGAATTACTTGGTAAACGATGCAACTTTAACCTTGTATGTCAACCAAGACATTGTGCAACATGATACTCTTGCAACTCCGTTTAGCTTGTTTATGTATAAAGAAAATGGATCTATTAAACCGAGTCAAGTAAAGGATGTATATTCAGAGGGATTATCGGTTTTTGGAGGATATTTAGAGTTGTCGGAAGATAAAAGACCCGATAAATATGTTTTTAGGATTACGGATTATGTTTCTGACTTGTTAAAAGGTACTTCGAACTACAACCCAACCTTAAACTTAAAAGTTTCAAGCACAACAGATTTTCCTTCAAGTATTATTGATACGATTGTAAAAGTTTACAGTTGGAACCCCAAAGCGGTTACCTTACTAAATCATGATAAAAATGCTAACGGAGATCGCAGGGCTCTATTAAAAATTTCGTATACAATTAAAAAATAATACAACATTGCTATGTGTGGAATAACAGGATACATCGGGTTTAGAGACGCTTATCCGATCGTTGTAAAAGGTCTTGAAAGACTAGAATATAGAGGTTATGATAGTGCTGGGATTATGATGTTTGATGGTGAAAACATTCATATTTCTAAAACAAAAGGAAAAGTGGCAGACCTCAAGAAGATTGCAGACCTAGAGGCTTTTCGGAAAAGAGGAACCATCGGTATTGGCCATACGCGCTGGGCAACTCATGGAGTTCCAAATGATGTAAATTCTCATCCACATGCGTCAATGTCTGGAGATTTAGTTATTGTTCATAATGGAATTATAGAAAATTATGACACACTGAAAAAAGAATTGATCAATAGAGGTTATGTATTTCAAAGTGATACCGATACTGAAGTTTTGATAAATCTTATTGAGGAAGTTAAAAAACACGAAGCCTGCAAATTGGGGAAGGCTGTTCAGATTGCTTTAACTCAAGTGTATGGTGCTTATGCTATAGCGGTATTTGATAAAACTAAGCCCAACGAAATTGTTGTTGCAAGGTTGGGAAGCCCAATTGCTATTGGTATTGGAAAGAATAATTCAGAATTTTTTATAGCTTCAGATGCATCTCCATTTATAGAGTATACTAAGGATGCCATTTACTTAGAAGATGAGGACATGGCCATTATTAAATTAGATAAAGGAATTCGAGTTCT
>CBFHUV010000025.1:0-21477 GCA_965659055.1 Polaribacter sp. | reverse complement strand
ATCGTTAAGAAAAGGAACATCAATGTATAGTGTATTTACCTTTCAAGCTTTAGGAGATGCAACAATTATTGTCGAATCAGATAATACCTCAGCAAACTCAAGGCGAATAAGTCAAAAAGTTAAAGACCAAGTTTGGAAAAGAGATGAAGGCAAGTGTGTAGAATGTGGTTCAAATGAAAATCTAGAGTTTGACCACATAATACCTCATTCTAAAGGAGGAGCAAATACATATAGGAATATCCAGCTATTATGTCAATCTTGTAATAGAGTTAAATCAGATAAGATTGGATAATTAGGTTTAACGAAATCAATCAAATATTTGTATCAAATGATACCTAAATTCATAAATCTAGACAACAACTTCAAAATAAATTCATAGTATATCAAAATTTCTTAATAGTATTGGACTCAAATCTGAGCAATGGCAGTCTTTATGGCAATGGTATTAGGTTTTGAATTTATCGTATTAACTACTTACATAAATCATTATGAAACAAAGTATATTGGCGTTAATACAAAACATTAAATAGTAATTACTAAATTTATTACTATGAAAACGAGAAAAAACGGTTCATTTAATCTTTTCAAAATTGGAATTTTACTCTTTGGAATTTCATTTCTATTGTTGAATTGTGAAAAAGAAGAAGATTTCAATCCATCAATAACAACGTTTAACCTCTCAATTCCTACCGAAACAATAAAAGAAGCATTTAGTCAACAATTTGATTTAAAATATTTCCCATATTTAGAGAAAATGCCTTTATGGGATAAAGGTGTAAAAAGCACATATTTAGGGTCAACCTATTATGAATTTCCTTTTGATAAAGATGATAGTTATAATTTGCAAAAAAGTAGTTCAATCTCTACGCACAAATTAATAGTAAAAGCAAATGAAGATTCATCCTTAGATTTATTGGTTGGACACTTTTATATTAAAAAATATAATGGAATTTCCTTTAATGGGATTTCTTTAAATGATTCGGAAACTTTAGATGGTTTTATAACTCTTTTTGATTTGAAAAGAAATGCCATAAAAGTAGATAATTATAAGAAAGGTGTAAAATCCAACATTGACTTCAAAATAAAAACAAGATTACCAACAGATGCTTTTTCACCTAATATGCAAGGGCCCGAAGAGAATTGTAAATCAATGACAGTAGAAACTTTTCAAAGAGATTGTTGGCCTGTTTATTTAGGAGGTGGCAAGGAGTGTACGGCATGGACTTTGATTTATTCATATGAGTATATGAGCTGCGAAATGGATGGAGGGGCGCCAGACGCCACTTATGTCGAAAAAACAATAATTTGTGAAGAAGGTGAAACTGTTGATAAAGATGGAAACTGTGTAGCTGATATTGAAATTTACAACGAACTTACAGGAAAAGCAGCTTGTGTTTATGGTAAAATGGTCGATAATAAGGATAACATAAATTGGATTTTAAAGAATTTTCAAGATGGAGATAAACCATCAGAATTTAATTTAAAACTGACGATGTCTGATTTACTTTCATCTACAACTAATGCTTCAACAGTAAAATCGGGAAATACAATTACAATAAAAGTTAATTCTAATACCTTATCACAAAGAACCTCTTTAGGAGTTGCTAAAACTATTATTCATGAAGGAATTCATGCTAGACTGATGGAGTTTGCGTCTAGAAATGGAAGTAATGCTACTGATTTTCCAGGAATATATGACCATTTTAGAATATATAAAAAAAATTGGGATCATGAACAAATGGCAGCATACTATAGATCTACTATTGCTAATGGTTTAAGGCAATATGACAATGCTCAACATTCTAATGAATTTTATGACGCCCTGGCTTGGGAAGGATTAGCTAATATTTCCAATAATAATACTGCTGACAACCACGATCAAATCTATACAAATGCTTGGAGTAAACTTTCTACTGAAGAGCAAAATAAGATAAAAGATATAATCAAAAACGAAAAAGAAACTGGGAATAAAACTTGTCAATAATGAAAACATTTTTTAAAATAATTATTAGTTTAATAGCAATAAATGGTTATTCACAGTCAAGGGATACGATTTATTTTATGATTGACAAAAAGGACACTTTGGTCAAAAAACATACAATGACGAAGAAGAACCCCTTTAATGGTTACGAGATTTGCTTCACTGAAAAGGAACAAATAAAAAAGAATAACACCCCACACATAGACGGAAAAGTTTGGGTGGCAGACACTAAATATGACTACTACGTATACGGGCATAAGTCTTATATATTCGATTTTAACAATTCAAAAAACAATATTGTTGATTCAACACACATAAAATCTATCAAATATATTGAGGCTAGAGAGAAATTTTTAAAAACAAAAAACTTGCTTTTCAAGTATACCATTTTTTTTATTGAACCAATACATAAGGGAAAATTTAAAATAAGAGAAATGTTCCCTGTTTTTAATGAGTAATGGCGAACATTCAAAAATTAAAATTAGTACTATGAGAATACCAAAGTTGAAGCCTATAGTTACATTTTTGCTTTTTATAACTTTCTTAAGCTGCTCGGTACCTCAAAAAAAAGTTTTGGAATCATCCGAAATGGAAAAGGCTTTATTGAGTATTCTTAATCAAAATGGTACTGTATACTTCAAAACCATAGTAAAAGATTTAGGTAAGCCTATTGCGTCTTATATTAAACCCTATTTACTTGATTTTATACTTTGTGGAGAGAATTTTTCACTTGAATCTACCAAAATTACAGATAAAGAAATAACCTTTCTAAAGACACAATTTGAAAATCAAACAGTTATTCCATTGGAGCGGCTAATTGGAAAACATAAAAATATTACTAGAAAAACTAAGACCTCTTATATGACAACACCTGTATTGTTTAGAAATAACACTAGAGCAATATATTACTCGTTAACAAGCGATGGAGGTGGCTTTCATTTACTTCAAAAAAAAGAGGGAAATTGGAGTTTAATGTGCTCTAATTCCATTTGGATTGAATAATTAAAATTTAAATGGACATGATTTAACACCTAATCATGTCCATTTTTTCAACCTTCATTTACTTTACGAACCTCCCCATTCACCTTCTTTTGAATCACTTTTGCATAATGACTTTGGGTAATGGTTATTTTAGAATAACCAAGCAGTTTAGAAACGATTTCTATTGGCATATTATTATACCGTTTGAATCTTATGCTTTTACGATTTCTGATTTTTCTAGCAGTGTTTCATTGTTAAAGCGCAGCAACAATTGTGCCACAGCAACGGTGTCTTTTTCACAATATCGAACGATTCTAAGCAGGTCTTTTTCTTTATAATACACTTTGGCTACTTCGCTGCCATCAATATCATCTTTTGGAGAAGGAATCCCCAAAATTGTGGTCAATAATTTTAAGGAGGAATAATGTTTATAATCTCCAAACTTCCACAATTCCATCGTATCCATATGGGATACCTCCCAAGGTTTTTTTCCAAATAAATTGAGTTTTTGTGGGAGATCTATTTGATTAATAATCATTCTTCTTGCAATGTAAGGAAAGTCAAATTCCTTACCATTATGAGCACATAATACCTGCTGTTGTTTTGAAAAATGCCGCTCTAATAAGTCCTTAAATTCTATGAGAAGTTGCTTTTCATCATCTCCATAAAATGATTTTAAGCGCAGCTGCCTTTTGGAATCAGCTTTATTAAAATAACCCACGGAAATACATATAATTTTTCCGAATTCCGCCCATATTCCTGCTCTTTCATAAAATTCTTCTGGGGATAATTCCTCATTATTTCTTTGATAAGCTGTCTTTTGTGCGAACAGGTCTTGGATGGATGTGGGAAGGTTTTCCCAAGTGTTTTCTTGAGGAACCGTTTCTATATCTAGAAACAAGATATCCTCTAGTTTTTTTGAAAAATTCATAGCAGTGATTTTTAAGGTGAATATAGTGAAAATAAAAAAAGTAGGCCAAAGCCTACTTTTTTTCTCAACTAATTCTCTAACTCAAACAATATTATAAACCTGCATTTCTCCAAGTCCAAGCAGTAATATCTAATGCTGTTGCACTCTTTCCTGCATTCAATGTATAAGTTGTAGTAGATCCTGTAATTAATGTAGCGTTCGCATTTGCTCCATCAATTTGAACGTTTGACAAGGCACCTCCATCCTTCATATCTAAATCAACGCTATATCCTGATAAATGCAATCCTGTAATTGTACCTCCTGATTGTTTTTTAAACTGCAATCCTGTGCCTCCAACCGTAGAAATAGCGGTGATATTTGTAAAAATTGGATTTCCATTGTTTTTATCACCTTCAAATGCTGTTGAAAAACCAGCAATTGTATGTGAAATGTATGCATTCGTTACAGATCCACTCCATTCCTCGGTCCAGTCGATGGCGTCATCATCATTGTTCTCTAAGTATAGGTTAGAAACCTTAACGGTTCCTCCAAAAAACTCAACACCATCATCTGCTCCATTAATTACTGAAACATTTTCAACTTCAGTTCCTGATCCAACCGCATAAAAAGAAACACCATTATATTGAGATTCTGAATTAATTTGTGCTCCAGTTCCTTTGATTACCAAATATTTGATATGGCCCGAATCATCTGCATCATTGGTTCCTCCGTAGATAAATCCTCCTACTTCGGCTGTTGCATTCACTCCAGCAGAAGTGGTTGCGTTTCCACAGATCGTTAAACCTCCCCAATCACCACTATTTGCATTTGGTGAAGAAATTACTACTGGGCTTGCCGCTGTTCCGTTAATTTCTATTTGTCCTCCTTGCAGTACTGCAATATATACTCCTGTCCCACCGTTTCTTGCTTCAATTTTTGTACCCGCTGGAATGATTAATTTACCACCATTTTGAACTACATAAGAAGAGTTCAATTTATAAGAGATGGACGGATCTAAAGTTACAGTTCCTGAAACAACCCCTTGTAAAACACTACTCTCAATACTTATATCCGAATCTACCCAAGGAAAATCTGTTGGGCTTACACTAGGCGCAACATTAGCCCCGTTTAAAATATAAAAGTATTGATCTAAGGTTGCTGCAGCTGTAGGGTCCGTTAAGGCTGCAGCTGTGATATTTGATTCAAAAATCACATTAGTAAGGTTTCCACCATCTTTCATATCCAAGTCAATATCATATCCTGACAAAGACAAGCCTTTAATGGTTCCACCAGATTGCTTTTTAAATTGCAGTGCTGTTCCTCCTACAGTCGAAACCGCAGTAATGTTAGTGAACTTTGGATTTCCATTGTCTTTATCACCTTCAAAAACTGTTGAAAAACCAGCAATTGTATGAGATATATAAGCATTGGTAACAGATCCATTCCATCCTTCTGTCCAGTCAATTGCATCATCATTGTTGTTTTCTAAGTATAAGTTTGAAACGGCTACCGTTCCTCCAAAGAATTCAACTCCATCATCTGCTCCGTTAAGAACTGCGATATTATCTACCAAGGTTCCAGAACCTACGGCGTAAAATGAAACTCCATTGTATTGAGATTCTGAATTAATTTGAGCTCCAGTACCTACAATTTGTAAATAGCGAATGATTCCAGAACTATCATTATCTGTTGTTCCTCCATAAACAAAACCACCTACTTCTGCAACAGCATCAACTCCTGCGCTTGTGGTAGCTTTTCCGCAGATGGTTAATCCACCCCAATCACCAGCATTCCCGCTAGCAGAAGTCATTACTACTGGACTTCCCGCATTTCCATTAATGTCAATTTGACCACCTTTTAATACCGCAATATAAACGTCTGTTCCACCAGCGGTAGCTATAATTTTAGTTCCTGCAGGAATGCTTAATTTTGCGCCATCCTCAACAATAAACTGTCCTGTAAGGCTATACTGAACATTTGCACTAAGTGTAAAGTTTTCTGTAAGTGTTCCTTTCATAATTCCGTTATTTAAGTTTTCAATAACAGGTGCTACAGGCGGTTCAATTGGATCTGGCTCAATACTGCTACAATTGGTTAAGGTAAACGCTACCATTAAAAATGCGGCGCTCACAAATTTTCCTACTAAATTTTTCATTTTAAATATCTTGTTTAATTTTCTTCCACAAAGAAAGACACGCTTTCTTTTGTTAATCTTAAGTAAATATTAAGGGTTGTTTATGAAAAGAGCGAAATCAGTTAAGTAATTGTTAACTAAAATTTATAGCTAACCCCAAAGCTAAATTCCGCACCTTTCTTGTACGCTTGAACATTTTGATTTGCCGAATTCACGATAGTTCCATTGGCATCAAAAATAGTCACTTGCTGGGTTTGCTCAATACTTGGATTTAATAAGTTTCTCCCTGTAAACTTAACAGAAAACTTTTTACTTAATTCTTTACTCATAATTAAATCTAAGGTGATAAATCCCTTTTCAATAATCTCATCATTAAACAGAGTGGCACTGTTTGCAAAATCTTCTGGACTTCCTAGAGCAAAAATTTTATCAGAAGAATAGTTTCCCGTTAAGGTAGCTATGAACTCATTTTCAGTTCTTGAATTAAAACTTAAGGATCCGTTCAATATAAAATCTGAAGCTCCCTGGAGTCCAGACTCTTTCAATCCATTGTATTGGAAAAGTTCTGTTAAGTCTTGCTTGAACCACATATGTGTAAAATTGGCATTTGCACTCAAAATGCTTCGTTCTTCTTCGTTCTCAATAATGTTGATCCTTCCTTCTAACTCTATTCCAAAAACATTGGCCTTCTCACCTGTATTTTCGAATTGAAAAATTCCAGCCGAACCTCTAGCTTGTGCTAAGTTTATTGGGTTTTTGATGTTTTTATAAAATACCGTTGCAGAAATCAATTCATCCCTTTTAGGGAAATATTCCCATTTCGTGTCTATATTAAACACAGATGATTTTTCAAGGTTTGGGTTACCTTTGATCACACGACCTGTTGGAGAGACATATTCAAATGGAGCAATTTCCTTAAATTCTGGAAGTGTCTGGGTAATGCTTGATGCCAAGCGTAAAAAACTTTTCTCGTTTAATTCATATTTTAAGTTTAAACTTGGATATACTTCATTGTATGTTTTGATAGCAGTACCTAATCTTGCAACACCGTTTTGAATATAGTTCCCTACATCAAAATTCACCTTGATTTCATCTCTCTCATAACGGATTCCCAAATTTCCAGAAAACTTTTTATTCAATCCAAAATCAAAACTTGCATAGCCCGCAAATACGATCAATTCTGCATTGTAAAAATCTGGTGTTTGATCTCTTAAAACCAATTTATTTTGACCAACACCTGTATTGAAATTTGCTAAATTGAAAGTGTCAGAAATGTTGTCTACTGATGCAGTGGTAAAATTTCTCGCACTAACGCCAACAAACTTAGATTTAAAGGTTCTTTCTTTAAATCTAAAATTAGCACCTACATTTAATCTATAAGACCTCAATTCATTCGCATCAATTTTTCCAAATGAAAATTGATCTTCTACATAGCCATTGTATTCGACATCTTCAATTTGCTGACTGGTCTTTCTTTGTTGAAAATCACCAACATAGGCATAGGTAAACGTCCCACTAGGATCTATGATGTTCCCTTCATTTCTAATTCTATTTGGCTCTTGGGCTAAAACAAAATTGTATCCTGCTGCCCAAGTAAGGTTATTTCTTTCAGACAGCTTATGCTCTCCCATCAATTGATTCACAAACATGGTGGTTTGCTTAAAATTTTGATCTCTAATAAATGCTGCCTTCTCTTGAGGCTGCTGATCAAATACATAACCCAATCCATTTCTACCAGATTCATACACTCTGTCTTGGGCTTTGTTTACAAAAAATGTATTGTACCCAATTTTATGATTGTCACCTATTTTATAATCCCCTCTTATATATCCTGTTGCTGTATAATTTGTGTAAAAATCTTCAACATCAGGAGAATCGTTTAGCGCGGTTGAAACATCTGCTTTGGAGTGCGGAAAGGCATTGTCTTCTACATTCGCTCTATAGCTTCTAAACATTCCTTGACGGTATTCATTGGATTGCCCGTAAGAACCTGTAGCAAAAATTGAAAAATCATTCCCAAACAATTGAAACTTCTCAGCTCCTGAAAAAGAAAAACTGAAATTGCCGGATACATTTCTTTTTATTGGATCCCAATCTTGATATTTGATTGCATCAGAGAGTGTGTATTTTTTTTGGTGAAAACCAAAATTTGCCTCATTGCTCATTACAGATTGTTTAAAGTCTCCGTTTAATCCTGCAACAGCGCTATTTATTCCTCCGTTTAAACTAAATGTCCAACCTTTTGAAGTGTATGATTTTGAAGCTACATCAACCACACCAGAAGATTGATCAGAATAACTCAAAGTTGTATAGGTTTTACTGATACTAATACTACTTATTAAATTGGATGGGAATAAAGACAAATTGATGTTTTTATTTTGAACATCATCTGAAGGAATTGGCAAACCATTCATCGTAGTAAACAAATAGCGATCCCCTAAGCCTCTAATATAAATATCACCAGAACCTTCACTTCTTGTAACTCCAGAAATTTTTGTCGTTGCAGATGCGGCATTGGACACACCCAACTTGTCTAACCTTTCGCCACCGATGCTTTCTTTAATAATTGAAGCTTTCTTTTGCTGAATTAGCAAGGCTGATTCTCTCGCTTTATTAATAGTTGCCTTAATTTGTATTTCTTCTAAGGTTAGTCCTTTACTTGCACTTAACTTTTGATTCACGACCAAGGTTTTATCCGCTTCAACGACAATTTGTTTTTCGATGGTTTCGTAACCGATAAAACTAAAGAGTATGGTATATTTTCCTGGAGCGATAGAAAAGCTATATTTTCCATCAAAATCTGTACTTGATCCAATGCTTGTTCCTTTAATAAGCACATTTGCAAAAGGTAAAGGCTCATTGTTCATTTCTCCGTCGGTTAATATTCCGGTAACAGTTCCTTTACTTTGCGCCCCTACTAACTGGCTAATGAATACAATTGCTATGATTAATTTTTTCATTATTTTTTATTAAATGGTATATCTATCGTTTATAAAGGGCAAATGTCTCGGAGTTTTGTAAACATAAGGTTAGTTCTAAATTATGCTTGCATTAATTGAAGGTTAAGCAAGTGTTAAGTCATTAAATGATTGTTAACTATTCTTAATTTTTAAGTTTTTATCGCTACTTTTGAACTATATTTTAGAGAGAAACTTCTTATGAAAAAAAGTGACATTAAAATTTTATTGGTTGATGATGAGCCAGATATCCTAGAAATTGTAGGTTACAACCTAAAAAACGAGGGCTATCAAGTGTTTACGGCTACCAACGGGTTCAATGCTCTTAAAGTAGCTAAAAAGGTGACTCCACATTTAATTTTACTGGACATTATGATGCCCGAAATGGACGGAATTGAAGCTTGTGAAAAGATTCGAAAGATTCCTGCTTTAGAACATGTAATTATTGCTTTTTTAACCGCAAGAGGGGAAGATTATTCTCAAGTTGCAGGTTTTGACGCAGGCGCTGATGATTATATTACTAAACCCATCAAACCAAAGGTATTGGTTAGTAAAATCAAGTCGCTTTTGCGTCGATTAAAAAATGAGGAAGAACAAGATACCTCTACGACTATTGGAGATATTGTCATTAACAGAGAAGAATATGTAGTCTTTAAAAATGGAGAAAAAATTGTACTTCCTAAGAAGGAATTTGAACTGTTTTCTTTGTTAACCTCTAGACCAGGGAAAGTTTTTAAACGCGAAACCATTCTAGATACAGTTTGGGGAAATGAAGTCGTTGTCGGAGGGAGAACCATTGATGTACATATTAGAAAATTGCGTGAAAAAATTGGAGATGATTACTTTAAAACAATCAAGGGAGTTGGTTATAAATTTGTCCTAGATAACGAAGATCAATAGAACCCAAACCCTGTGAAGTTTAAAAAGACCTATTCATTTGCTTTTATCTCGGCTTTGTACCTCACTGCTGTAGCAAGTGTTATTTCTTTATTAGCCTATTTTTTATATCATAAATATGGTTTACTGGCCTCTATTCTTGCTGAGATGGGCTTGTTTATCGTGTCTTTTTTTATTGTACAATATCGAGTAGAGGTTTTTATTTACAGACGTGTGCGAAAAATTTATGAAGAAGTTTCACTGCTAAATGTTGATGATCTTAAAAGGAAATCAGTAACAACAGACATGGAAACGCTGAGTAAAAGTGTTCAAAAATTTGCTGAGGGAAAACGCATTGAGATTCAAAATTTAACGGAAAGAGATTCTTTTCGTAGAGATTTTTTAGGAAATGTGGCACACGAATTAAAGACTCCTTTGTTTACCGTTCAGGGCTATATCTTAACTCTTATTGAAGGAGCAGGAAACAACAAGGAAATTAGAGAAAAATACCTGGAACGTGCCAATAAAGGGGTTGAACGATTGACCGCCATAGTAAAAGATTTAGACATGATTGCAAAGTTGGAAACCAACGGCATGAAAATGAATCTAAAACCCTTTAACATTATTGAGTTAATTCAAAACGTCTTTGATTTGTTTGAAATGCGAGCAAAAAAACGAAATATAACCCTCTCTTTTGACAAGCATTATGAATTCCCGGTATATGTGCTAGGAGATCAAGAGCGTATAGAGCAGGTCTTGATTAATTTGGTTGTGAATTCTATCAAATATGGAAAAAACAACGGACGGACCATTATCGGTATCGAGTCTTATAATGATCGAAAATATATTATTAAGGTAGCCGATAATGGCGAGGGTGTTAAACAAGAGCACTTATCTCGATTGTTTGAGCGGTTTTATCGAGTAGATCAAAGTAGATCAAGAGAACAAGGAGGCTCAGGTTTGGGACTGTCTATTGTTAAGCATATTGTGGAAGCGCATAATCAGACAATACTCTTAAAAAGCACTTATGGCGAAGGATCTGAATTTTCTTTTACCTTAGAAAAGGCGAAGTAGTTCGTTCGCTAGTGGTTTTTGTTCGACCTTCAAGCCCGCATATTTGACAACCAAATCTAAACTTTTAATAGAAAAATCTGTCTCTTTCTGAAAAGGAGCTCTCTGAGTTTTCATCATTAATTTGGCTAAATACTCTTGCTCTGATTGATTTTTTGTTGGGATAAAAATTACTTTTTTCTGCAATACCGCCAAGTCCATAATAGAAGAATATCCAGATCTACAGACAACCAGTTTTGCTGAAAGCAACTTTTCCTCCAAGACCTCAGAAAGCAAAAAGTTAACCACCTCTATACCTTCTTCAATGACACGAGTTTGTTGGTTCTCAATTCTTCCTAAAACCATTAGAACCTTACCCGGATAATCTTTAAAAACCTTTTTTAATTTGATTTCTAAATCTGTTCGATTAGGTTCTATTCCTGATAATAATATAAGTACATCTATAATTTGTTCTGCTGATTTTGCTTTGAATCGACTTAAAACACCAATGTATTTTACCTTGATATTCGAGTTTGACAAATCGGACAAATTTCCTGAAAAATCAGAATGAATGGTGTCTGGAATCCAACATTCATCAAAAGTTTTTATGATTCTTTGGTGAAAGAAACTAGTTAAAAAAGTGGCAGCACCCGCAAACACTTGTATCTGATGGGTCATATAAATACTAGGCTTTTTCTTACTTCTAACACCAAAACGATTGTCAGAAATTAAACCTGCAACATCCGAATTTGCTTCAATGTAATTAGCAATGACCTTATCTTCTTGTTTTACAGCCTTCCAAATCTTTGGAATTTTTAAAAATAGGCCCCATTTAAGGTTTTTTTGATAGGATATATCATAAGAAGGAAGCTCTAAAAAGGGAAGTTCTGGAAATTCCTTTTGCAAAAATTTTAGTGCAGCTCCATCAGAAGCTAAGACTGGTGTATAGTTATTTTCAATTAAAAAATGAATAATTGGAACACAGCGAGAGGCATGACCTAATCCCCAGTTTAAAGGTGCTACAATTATTTTTTTCATCTATTAAATTAAATCAAAACCTATATCTTTTCTGTAATTCATTTTATCAAAACTAATTTTAGCAATACTTTGATAACTTTTCGCCAAGGCTTCTTCTATGGTGTCACCAAATGATGTAATGGCAAGCACGCGTCCTCCGCTAGTAACAACGGTGTTGTTATTTGTTGTCGTCCCTGCATGAAAAACAATAGATTCCGAGACATCGTCCAAGCCAAAAATTTCTTTGTTTTTCTCATAAGCATCTGGATAGCCTCCCGAAACTAACATAACAGTAGTAGCGGTTTGTGAACTCACAGAAAATGATTTCTCATGCAAATTTTGCTGGGCAACACCATCAAACAGTTCAAATAAATCTGATTCTATTCTTGGCAAAACAGCTTCAGTTTCCGGATCTCCCATACGCACATTGTACTCAATCACCTGCGGATTTCCTTTGACATTCATTAAGCCTATAAATATAAATCCTCTATAATCAATTCCATCCTTTTGAAGGCCTTCTATTGTTGGTTTTACAATACGCTCTTCTACTTTCTGTAAAAAATCTACAGAGGCAAATGGAACTGGTGAAATAGCGCCCATTCCACCTGTATTTAAACCCTTGTCCCCTTCTCCAATTCGTTTGTAATCTTTAGCAGACGGCAAAACTTTATAACTTTTCCCATCGGTTAAAACAAAGACCGACAATTCAATCCCATCCAAAAATTCTTCAATAACAACTGTGGATGAGGCTGCGCCAAATTTTTGATTGGATAGCATCTCCTTCAACTCTTTCTTTGCTTCTTTTAGGGAGTCTAAAATTAACACCCCTTTTCCAGCAGCCAAACCATCTGCTTTTAAAACATAAGGGGCTTGAAGCTGCTCCAAAAAGACAAAGCCTTCTTCTAATGTTTCATTTGTAAATGACTGATATTTGGCAGTAGGAATTCCATGTTTCTCCATAAAAATTTTAGAAAAATCTTTGCTTCCTTCTAGCAAGGCACCATCTTTTTTTGGACCTATAACAGGGATCTCTTTTAAAGAGATATCTGCTAAGAAAAAATCATGAATACCTCCTACCAATGGAGCTTCTGGACCTACAACAACCATTTGAATATTCTTTGAAATTACTACTTCTTTAATGGCTTTAAAATCCGTTAGATTAATGGGGATGTTCGTCGCAATTGCTGAAGTTCCTGCGTTTCCCGGAGCTACAAAAAGACCTGTTACCTTAGGGCTTTGTGCCAATTTAAAAGCAAATGCATGTTCTCTTCCTCCCGAGCCTAAAATAAGAATATTCATAGTGTAATCTGTATTGAAATTTATGACTACAAATATACAGACCGAAGTGTTTAAATTACCATTTTAAACTATATTTTATTGCAGAAATGATATGAAAGAATGCCAATTTGAGGCTTTTTGAGGATCCTCTACGATGGATATGTGTGATTCTTTCTTGAGGAAAGAATAAAATCTTTCTGTTGTTTTTAAGTAAGGTTCTACAAATATCTGCATCTTCCATATACAAGAAATACCGCTCATCAAATCCACCAATACGGATAAAATCTGCCGTTTTAAACAACATAAAACAACCGTAAATAAACTCTGGGTAAAAAGCCTTAGACAGATCTCTATTTCTGTATTCTTTGGCTGCCGTTAACTTTTTAAATATCCCTAAGGTTCTGCAGGCTAATTCAAATAAAGTTGGATTTTTTCTGCAGGTATATTGGAGTGCTCCACTAGGAGAAACTACTTTTGGCGCGATTAAACCAAGCGCTTCATTCTTGTTTAATTCTTCTAATAAACTTCCTAGCACCTTAGTATTGTAAACAGTATCTGGATTCAGGACTAAGTGAGCTTCTGATTGCTCTTTTATCAAAGACAGAACCAAATTATGAGCTTGAGCAAATCCAATATTCTTTCCTACAAACTGGTAGTGTATCTCTGGATGTTGACAGTATTGTTTAAGAGAGTTTGTTGGTGAATTATCTAGAACATACAGTATTTTGGTTAATGGAGTTTCTAAAAAGCTATTCAAACACTTTTGAAGGGTCTTTACATCCTCTTTATACAAAACCAAACTTGCCGATATGTGTATTTTTGATTCCAATTAATAGGCTTTTTCTTCTCCTTTAAAAACATTAAAAATAGTTTGAAGAATGATTTTTATATCCAAGAAAAAAGACCAGTTTTCTATATAAAAAATATCCAAGCGTATTCGGTTTTGAATTTCATACTTTCTCTTAATTTCTCCACGATAACCACTAACTTGTGCCAAACCAGTGATCCCTGGTTTTACTGCGTGTCGTTGAATATAATTATCTACATCCTTTTGATACTCCGCAGACAAACTTTGTAAATGAGGTCGAGGCCCGACTACACTCATATCTCCTTTTAAAACATTATAAAATTGTGGTAATTCATCTAAACTGGTTTTACGCAAAAAAGACCCCAATTTTGTAACGCGATGATCCTTTTTACTGGTATGTTTCTGAATAGAATTTGCATTAATTCTCATCGATCTAAACTTAAAACAATTAAATTGATGGCCATTAAGTCCTTCCCTTTTTTGTCGAAACAAGGCCGGGCCACGTGATTCAATTTTAATAAGTACCCAAAGCAATGGAGTTAGCCATGATAAAATTAAAACAAGAACAAAAAAAGAAAAAACGATGTCGAAAGTGCGTTTTATAAGATGGTTTGTTGCCTGCTGAAATGGGAGTTTCTTAACATTTAAAACCAATAAGGTATCATCATAGAATTGACTGGATACATTTTTGTTATATAACTCGTTTGCATTCGGAATTAATTTAATTACACACCCTAGTTCATTAGCGATTTTTGTAAATTCAATTATCTGTTTGTCCGTCAATTCTGACAATGAACAATACATTTCATCTACTTCTTGCTCTTTTGCATAACTAAAAACAGAGTCTAATGGTCCTAAAAACTCCTTTTGTTGGCCTTGTAAATCAGAAAAAAAACCTAAATAATTATACCCCAATGATTTTTTATTTCTAAAAAGACCTATAATCGTTTGTGAAACATCATCAAAACCAATAATAATCACACTTCTGTAATTTTTACCATGGGCTCGATAGCTTTTTAAGGCATAAAAAATTAAGATTTTAACACTTAAAACCAAACACGTTATGGTAATAAAAATACGCGTCTGATTGTTAACAATTTCACCTTCCTTAAAAAGAGTGAAATAAGAGAAGTATCCTAAAAAGAAAATGGCAAAATGACTTCCTGACAAACTGAGTATTCGATAGATGTTTGTGGATCTATCAATTCTGTAAAAACTAGTAAAAAATGAGGAGGCAAACCAAAAGACACTTATATAAAAAAGGAAGCTCAGGCTCAAAAAAGATGGGTCTGAAATAGAAAAAATCACTATTTGAATCAGGCACAAATCTAAAACGATAGATAAAGGTCTTATGTATTTGGAATATCTTTTTTTCATAGCGTTCATTCGCTTACAAGATACTGAAATTTAGATTGAAAGCTAGGTATAGAAAAGCTTTCGGAATGCTTTCTAATAAGGAGACTATCAAAGGTCATCTTTTCAAAATGTTCAATACCTGAAATCAATGAAGGAATTGTTTGTTCACTAAAAAAAACACCAGTATCATTTTCAATAACAGTGTCAAGTGCTCCTCCCGCCTTATAAGCAATAACCGGAGTTCCGCAAACTTGCGGCTCAAGAAGAGCAATACCAAAATCCTCTTTACCACAAAAAACAAAAGCTCTTGCATTTTTTAAAAAATATTTAGACTGTTCAGGAAATAAATACCCTTTAAATTCAATGTTCTTTTTTGCTCTCTTTTTTAAAGATTCCATTAAAGAACCATCTCCAATAATTACAAGTTTTTTACCCAATTGATTAAAGACATCGATAAGTAAATCGTATCGTTTATATGGTTCTAATCTTCCCACAGAAACATAAAAATCTTCCTTAACGTTTTGGTATTCAAAATCATCAATATTTACAGGAGGATTAAGTGTAATACATTCTCTTTTGTATTTGTTTTTAGCCCAATCCGATACAAAATCTGAAACTGCTATTATTTTAGTTGGCTTTTGTGCCATACGCACATCAAATTTTTGTAAGTATGGAATCAAAAAAAGACCTAATTTTCTAATACCCTTAAAATAAAGTTGTCTTTCCTCCCATACATATTTTAAATTCCTCGCGACTAAATAAGAGATGTGCTTGCTGTTTTTCGGAAAATCAATTCCCTTAACTACAGAATGTGTAACACTGATAATAAGTGCATTTTCTTCTGTTACTTTAAGTTGTTTTAAAAAGTATGGGAAAAAAGGCAATGCAATTCTAAAATGCTTGCCAAAAACAGATAAAGAAGTTGTCACTATAGGAATAGGCGTATTTCCAAAAATTTTCTCAATATTTTCTTTGGACATAATATTAATTAAGGTATACACTTTTTCAAAGTTATAAATTTGATGTAAGTACCTTACAACTTGTTCCGATCCAGCATAGGTGTCAAGCCAATCCATTACCAATATTGCTCTTGGCTTTGCCATTATTCTCCTAATTTTTTTTGTTAAAAAATAAAGGTATAAAAATCGCAAATAAATATACCCCTACTTGCCGGTGAAAAATATTTTCGAATAACATAAATGCAATAAATGCAAAAACAATAAAACCCCCTTCTACTCCCTTTCTAGACTCTTTAATTGCCTGGAAAAACACTGTAATAAGGCAAAGAAAACCAACAATTCCTGACTGCAAAAACAGATCAATAAACTGATTATGAGTATTGAACTCCCTTTCCAAAAAATAGCTTCTCTTTGATGCATTTTCAATCGTTGCACCATAACATTCATTCAAGTTTTTTTGAATGCTTTTCGAGTTGCTGTATCCAAAAAATAATGAAAATTCTGAATTACTAATTTGTAAAAAACTACAATTCCAAATTGCAAATCTAGGTTCTTGATTTTTAACTTTAGCGAAAGTTTCATTGTAGTTATTTTCAATATGCAATCGTTCCTTAAAATTTTTATTGGTTAAAATAAAAATAACAAACAGCAAAAAAATAAGGCCTGTTAAAAATTTCCCTTTTAAAGTCAAATTTCCAAAATATTGGATTGTCTTCATAATAAAAAAAAGAGCAATTAAAAGAATGGATAGTCTCGCCACTATTAAAAAAATAAAGCTGCTTAAAAGAATTAAAAGAAACACGTAGGCCCATTTGATTTGTTTCGTCTTGGAAATAACTAGGAAATCAAAAACAATTACAACGGCGATAAAGCACATAAATCCTAAATAGGGCCTTTCACCCAATAAAAGCGCACCGGCTTCTTCTGTATTGCCTAAGGGTATGGTTTTATTTGAAATATAAAAGAGTACAATTTGGATGACCGATATTATAACCGCAATGGATACGCCAATTACAAATCCTTTCTTTACTAATTTTGTGTTTTCAATTTCTAAGGTTAGTATAACCAACAAAACCATTGAAAGAAGATGTTTATAAAGCCCTAGGTTTTCCAGAAAGCTTCCAAAAAACAATGCTTTTAAAACAAAGAAAAACACAAAAATACTAACAAAAATAGGATACGCTTTAACACTCTTCCCCTTCCTTAATTTTATAAAAAAAGCCAGTATTAAAAGAATTAAAGCAATATTTGGGATCGCCATCGATAAAGGAATCGAGGCAACTAATATTGCAAAGATTACATCGAAAAAAGTATTTGTTTTTTTCAATATTATCATTTAAAGGTTCTTTTTAAAAAATTCAAAAGTCGTAATGGAATTAAATACAATAAGAACGCTCTAAGAAGTCCATAAATTGGATAGAGGCCAAAATAAAAGTTCTCCCAAATGATTCGGATTCTGTTTTTGGCCTGCATCTTTCTCTGAATTGTCGAAATTCCTTTGGAGTTTGATTCACATTGAACCAAAACCTGGTTGATGTTTGCTAATTTATAATGGTCTAAAACCTTAAAAAAGAAAGCATAATCCTCTGCTGCCTTATAATTTGTTGGGTACAATCCAATTGTGTTCAATATTTCTGATCTAAACATAATCGTTGGATGAATGTGCATTGCATTAAGATACATTCTTTTGCGGATTCTATGGTCTTTACTAGGCATCTTTAAACTGTACAAAATTTGACCGTTCTGATCAACAAATTCAACATTTGTTCCAACCAATGCAACAGCTGGATGTGCGTTTAAGAAAGTTTCTTGGATTCCAAACCTATTCGGCAGGCAAACATCTCCGCAGTCTAGTCTTGCAACATAGGTATATGACCTTTCCAAAATAAATTCTAACCCCTTATTTAAGGCATGTTCAATACCAGAGTTTACTTCTAGTTTTTCTACAAAAAGAGATCCATTTGCTTTAAAATTAGTCTCCACTAAATTTGTATCAAAACCGAAGTCACTTCCATCATCAACAACTAAAACATCTATACTTTCTAAATCACTAATCGAGTTGAGAGATTTATACAAGCCTTCCGGGTTATTGTAATAAGGAATTAGAAGAATTACTTTATTCATAGCTCTTGTTTTGTTGAAGTAGTTTTAAAAAAATAGCAAAACAAATCCAAAATCCAAAAACACGAAAACTATCAAATTGAAGCCAATTTATAAAAAACCCTGTAAAAGAGATTAAAAGCACAATCGAAAGGGTTTTCTCTTCATTTTTTTTAGATCTAACCCATTTAGCCGATTGATATATCAAAGACCCCAATAAGGTTAAAAACAATAAAAACCCGATAAGACCCGTTTCTGCAAGAAGTCTTGTATGCATATTAAAACCTGGGGGGAAAGATCGCACTTGGTCATTTAAATACCAAAGCTCAAATTCATAATTTTTCTTTGTAGCCCATTGTGGATATAATGACCTGGCTGAATAAGCCTGTTGCCCAAAACCTACTCCAAGTATTGGATTTTCTTTAAAAATTAAAATGGAAGTATATTGAATTCCAAACCGTGACCTATTGGAAATATTGTCAGACAAGTTCTCCGTAAAATTGAGTGAATCTACTTTTTTTTCAACTGCATTCAGTACTGTTTTCCCATTCAAAACTAAGACCAAAAGACCAATGGAAACAAGCCCAATGAAAAGTCGTTCAATGAGTAATCGATATTTTTTACTCAAAACAAATAGGGCTATCAAAAAAATAATAAACTGAAATGTTACGACAATGAGTGCGGTTCGTGAGCCCGAATAAAACGTGAGAACAAAAATCATCAACGTAGGCAAAAAACGAGCAATTTTTCGACTGCTAACAATATAACTAAACATCCAACCGGCACTTGTTATTAGATAAATAGCCAGAAAAGGTGGCTCAAAAGAAACCGAAGAAATCCTTTTGAAAGTCTCGTCTAGATTGGTTTCAACAAACGGAACAAAGTCAAAAAGTTGAAAAACACCTTTTAATTGATCTATGTCAAAAATTAATATTAAAATTTCAAAAACCGCATAAAAAGCCACAAAAAAAAAGGAGTAACTCAAGACTTTTCTAAATTGATAAAACAATTCTTTAATCGACTTTTTATGTATGATATTGTGCCCAAGGATAAAAGGAATCAGGGCCATAAAAAAAGAAATCATCTGCCGCAAAAAACGAGCATAGCCAGATGTTTGTTTCATGAAGTTGTCCAAAACAGAAGAGCCGTTTAAAACAGTTGCCAAAAGCAGCCAAAGGATAAAAAGCAACAATAATTGGAAGTAACTGTTTTTGTAAGGAAGGATAACTTTATTCTTAAAAAGAATATCCAGAATATAGAAACCAAATGAAAAAAGAAAAAATACAATTGCCCCTTCTTGTGCATACTCCCCTAAAAAAGAAATTCCGATATAGGAGTTAAAAGGAATAAAAAAAACACCTAGCCAAAATAGAGTCGTATAGGTTTTTTTAAGTGTTAATTCCATTGGGCTTTTTATTTAACAATTGATGCGAATAAATTGCTGACCCTAAGTTAATAATAATTTGGGAGATGAGAGTAGATAAGGCTGCTACTAGAGTGCCAAATCTGGCAATAAAAAAATAGTTTATAAAAACATCAACAAATAAAGCGGTGATACCCAAAATTAATAAATGTTTGTACTTCTTATATGCGATTAAAAACGAAAAAGGGAGTGTTAAATATGCAATAAAAGCGGCAAAGAGAAGAATACTAGTATCTCTAAATGAGTCTTGATATTTTACAAAGATAAACTGAGTCAAGATATAGTTAAATAGAAAGGATAAAACAAAAAATAAAGTCGAATAAAAAAGCACCTTTTGCTTATTCTTCTTAAAAAAGGAGCTATATCCATCTTGCTTTGCAACTTCAATTTGTTTAATGTTCAGAACCGTAAAAATTGGAACTACCAACATTAGAGAAACTGTATAAATCTTTAAAGAAAAAGAATACATCCCTAAATCTCTTGTGGTCAAATAAGAGTCTATAAAAAAGGAATCTATAAAAGAAATTAATGGGATAATACTCATATAAAATATGAGGTGTGTAGAACTTCTAAACAATTTTTGATATTCATTAAATTGTATATTAAATCGAAGGTCTTCTTTTTTAGTCATCACAATCATAAGAACACTCATAATGAGTAGGGTGCTTCCATAATTTAGTAATAACAATTGATGGTAGTCATTGCCATCCAGATAATAAAAAAATACAAATGTGGAAATAAAAAGAGTTGCCTGCCTTAATACATCTACCAAACCGAAATAATAATAATGCTCCTTAATGTTTAAAAATGATTTTAATCCTGCACTTATAAAAAATGTTCCACAAAAAAGAAGAACGATGGAAAGAGTAATTCCGGGAATAAGATAGGTTAATGCTAAATAAAAAAAGGGCACTAAAAAAATTGGAATTAATAAAAGCCCAAAATTATACTTAATATAATTCTGTGTTTTAAATTCTATTAAATAAGCTGATAAATAGGGGTCTATTAGTATCGTTGCCAAATTGAGTACCACCAAATAAAAACTATACTTTCCAAAATCTTCAATTGATAAAAAATTAAGAACAATTACGATACTTAATACCCCTAGGCCCTTAACAAGAATGTGAGAAGTCGCTATTTTAGCAATATTTTTTATCATGCTTAGAACGTATCTTTTTTATTTGATTTTATAAAGAATAATTACGAAATTGTTTTAAAAATTTATCCTTTTCAGAAAGCACTATCTCATCTGGTTTGAGCATCCAATCAATATTCAAATCAGCATCATCATACATAATTCCAGACTCTGAAGCCTTGTTGTAAAAATTGTCACATTTATAAGAGAAAATAGTGTCATCTTCTAGTACAGAAAAACCATGAGCAAAACCTCTAGGAACGAATAACTGTTTGTTGTTTTTACCTGTCAAAATACATGAGAAATGCTGTCCATAGGTTGTTGAATCTTTTCTGAGGTCTACCGCTACATCCAATACTTTTCCTTGTATAACTCGAACTAATTTTGCTTGTGCAAAAGCTCCTGTTTGAAAATGCAATCCACGAAGGACACCTCTTTGAGAAGTTGATTGATTGTCTTGAACAAAATGAATCTCTATATTTGTTTTTTTGAAAAATTCTCTTTCATTAAAA
>CBFHUV010000024.1:0-21657 GCA_965659055.1 Polaribacter sp. | reverse complement strand
ATATCCGTATTAATGATACCGTATTTGTAGAAAAGGGAGGAGAAATAATTCCTAAAATCATCGCAGTTGATTTCTCAAAGAGACCTAAAAATTCTGAGTCAACCCAATATGCAACACACTGCCCAGAATGTCATACCGAACTTATTAGAACAGAAGGTGATGCAAAACATTACTGCCCGAATGAGTTTGGTTGTGCTCCTCAAATTACCGGACGAATTAAACATTTTATAAGCCGGAAAGCCATGGATATAGATGGTTTGGGAGGAGAAACGGTTGATTTACTGCGGAAAGAAGGCTTAATCTTAAATTATGCAGATTTATATGACTTACAAGTAGGGCAGTTAATTCCATTAGAACGGATGGCAGAAAAGTCGGCCAAAAACACCATAGACGGAATTGCAAAATCTAAAGAAATTCCATTTGAGAAAGTATTGTTTGCGTTGGGAATTCGCTTTGTTGGAGAAACTGTTGCGAAAAAATTAGCAAAGCACTTTAAAAGCATCGATGCTTTAATGATAGCAAATTTTGAAAGCCTCATCGCTGTGGATGAAATTGGTGATCGAATTGCACAAAGTATCCTTGATTTTTCTTCTGATTTGGGAAATATCCAACTAATAAATAGGCTAAAGGATTGTGGAGTTCAGCTAGAAATGTCGGCAGAAAGCATGGCGCAACAGACAGATACCTTAGCAGGAAATATCTTCGTTGTTTCGGGTGTTTTTTATCAAATGACAAGAGATGAACTAAAAAAAGCCATTGAAGATCATGGAGGTAAATTAAGTAGCTCTATTTCTAAAAAAACCAATTTTATTGTGGCAGGAGACAATATGGGCCCAAGTAAGTTAGTTAAAGCTCAAGACTTGGGTATTGCAATTATTTCTGAACAGGAATTTTTAAATATGATAGGCTAATTTAGTTAGCTTTCATAAAAATATTAACTAAAAAGCTAAAAGAACTTATGAAACGGTCCTCTAAAATTACCTCTGCTTACATCTTATTTTTTGCTGTTGTTATCGCTGATGTATTTGCCATCATTTCGAACAATGAACAAATTAGATTTGTGTCAAAACCATTATTAATGACCTTTTTAGCCTTGGTTTATTTGTTTTCGGTTCGAAAACCCAAGGATATTTATATATTGGGCTTGTTTTTTTCTTTTTTAGGAGATGTATTTTTGTTGGGAACAGGTCAAGAGTTTTTTATGTTGGGATTGGCTTCATTTTTATTAGCTCATATTATTTATATAAAAATAACGAGCTCTTATTTAGATATAAATCTAACTGCGAAAATAATTAGTTCTGCATTTCCTTTTGTTTTGTTTTTTTGTTTTTTACTCTTTTTGGTAGCAGATAAATTAGGAAGTCTATTAGTTCCTGTTATTGTATATGGTGTTACAATTTCTACTTTTGGATCTGTGGCATTTTTACTCTATAGAACCCTAAAATCTGTAGCGAATCAATGGTTGTTTATAGGAGCTATCTTTTTTATTATTTCTGATAGTTTAATTGCCTTAAACAAGTTTCATGAACCTAGAGCCTACTATGGTCTTTTAACTATGCTTACTTACATACTGGCGCAATTTTTAATTTGCAAGGCCATGATTGCAAAAACTAATGACGAATAGTGTTTTATTTTTTTGATAAAAAGGGAAGCTCTTTTTTGCTTGCATACAAGAGGAATACGGCTGCAATTAAGGCGATTAGAGCAGCTGCAAATAACGTTAAGTGATCATTGTTTTGAACGATGGCAAGTATTGTTAAATGCGATATTACAGCCCCACTCATTAGTTCAAGGGTTAACAAAGCACCCAACCAAGTTTTTTTAGGTGCAAAAAGCAGGAGGGAAGCTATTAACTCTAAAATACCAGTACCAATTCTCATTACGGCCTCATTCTCGCCAGCTATTTTGGTAAATAAATCAATACTTTCTTGAGCTCCACTAAATTTAAAATATAACGTCTGTAGCAGTATAATGGCCACCACAATTTTTAATGTGATTATAAGGTACTTGTTCATTGTGAGATGTTTACAATTGTGGACGCTGCTTTTTTAAAACTTACACCAAGATTGTTTTTCCTTTACTCTGTAGGTTTTTCTCCTCATCGAAATAAAAGTCTACACGACCTATATTGATACCAAAGCAACCAACTTGGTTTACCAGCACCTGTTCATTTGCTAAGTTCTTTACCAGCGTTGGTTTTGGTAAAAAAGTATGGGTATGACCGCCAATTATTAAATCAATATTTTTGGTAGCTTTAGCCAAATTAAGATCAGAAATCTTGTTGGGATTGTTTTTGTAATAATACCCCAAATGAGATAGGCAAATTATCAAATCACAGGCCTCCTCTTCTTTTAAAATTCGACTCATATCTTGAGCAATTTCGAGAGCATCCAAATAACGAGTTTCTTTATACATTTTTGGATCGACCAAGCCTTTAAGTTCTATACCAAGACCAAATACACCAATTTTTATATCATCTTTTATAAAAGTTTGATAGGGTTTTACATGTGCATTTAAAACTGTATTCGAAAAATCATAATTAGCCGAAACAAAATTAAAATTTGCATTGGGTAGCTGCTTATAAAAGCCATCGATAGAATTGTCAAAATCATGATTTCCTAAGGTTGCTAAATCATATTGAAGCATGCTCATTAATTTAAACTCAAGCTCGCCACCAAAATAATTAAAGTAAGGAGTTCCTTGAAAAATATCACCAGCATCCAAAAGTAGGGTATTCGGGTTTTCTTTGCGAATCGCCTCAATTAATGTTGCTCTTCTTGCTACCCCACCTTGATTTGCGTATTTGTAATGATCAAGCTCAAAAGGCTCTACATGACTATGGGTATCATTCGTATGCAAAATGGTGATGTGTTTTTTATTTTTTGGCACAAAAGAAGGTAAAGTAAGAGCACCAAGACCCACCAATGAGGCTGCTGCTGATGTTTGTGTAATAAATTTTCTTCTGTCCATAATTAGTTGTTTTTAAATCTTCCATCCAATGCACCTCTTAAGGTGTCTTGGCTTTTAAACTCATCCATTATTGCATGTCGCATTTTATAATCCAATTTATAGAGGTTAATTGGGTCCTTAAAAAAAATCATATTGTCACCACCACTTTGCAAATAATCTGTTGTCAGTACAAAATAAGTTTTATTTGGATCTAATGGTTTTTCGTTTATTCTTAATGTATATCTCTTTTTATTGAGGTGTAATTTTAATTGTTTCGAAAGCGGATGTGCTCTTTGACTAGCAATTAAATAATTGACCATTTCATTAATTTTTTCAGCTTTTAGCTCTACAACTACATAGCTATTTTCAAATGGCATTAACTCAAAGGCATTTTTATTGGTTACCTTTCCTGCAGTAATTCCAGCCCGGATCCCGCCGTAATTAAACATCGCAAAATCGATGTTCTTTTGGGTTAATTTAAAAAATAAGGGGTTCGCTCTTTTATAGGATAGGTCTGCTAGTAAATTGCCTAAACTACTTTCAAGCTCGCCATCTGTTCTAACCAAGTCTTTCGGAGCAAAGCTCAGAACTGTATTAATTTCGGCCAACATTTTTTGTTTATACGGAGCAATTGTTTTATCGATATTCGCTGTAGAAGCAAGGCTTGTATCTATTAAGATGGTTTTTGCTGTTATGTTTTCAACCTGAAAGTCTTTTTCTTTGCAACTTGTTATAAACAAAGTGACGATAATCAGGAGAATAAACTTTTTGATTGTAAGCTGCATTTTTTTTGATTAAATTTGTAGAAGGCTAAGATACATTTTTAGTCCAATTTTTAAATGGGGATTTTAAAATTTAAGGAACAAGGGATACGTAAAAAGTTTCTAAAGCAATTAGAAATTGCGAAGCAAACTCATGTAGCTAGTTCAAAACAAGTAAATAAGGTTGGTGTTTTGGCTTTTGATGAGTTGTCAAAAGTTATAGATATAACCCGGCTTGTTGAAGAGGGAATTGAAAACGCTAGAAACGTTCAATTGTTGAGTTTCCGTCCATTTGAAAAATCTGCAAGCAAGAGTTATAAACACTTTTCTGAAAAAGACATAAATAGAAAAGGGGAATTTACCGATCCTAGTATACAACAGTTTTTGGAAAGGCCATTTGATCTATTAATTTGTTTTTACAATCAAAGTAATTTGTACTTAGAAATGGCAACTCTCCAGTCTCAGGCGGGCTTTAAAATTGGTTTTGCTGGTGTGAATGATCAATTGTTTGATTTGGTTATTTCAGAAAACCCTTTAAATGCTGAAAGCTTTATCGCTGAAATAATAAAGTACCTTACTTTATTGAAAAAAATTTAATTTATCCGTTTAAATTTAAACAGCAGTATTTAATTTGTTATTTTTAATTTATCTACAAAAATTAATAAGAACTTTATATCAATAAAGCTAAAAATCGGATAACTTTACACAAATGAAATAAAGAACTTAATCACTCTTAAAAAATAAAAAAATGCATAAATTTATAGGAACAGGTGTTGCTTTAGTAACTCCATTTACATCAGATAAAAAGGTTGATTTTCTGGCTTTAGAGCGCTTGGTGAACTTTCAAATAGAACAAGGCATTAATTATTTGGTTGTACTGGGGACAACAGGAGAGCCGGCAACCTTAACTTCATTAGAAAAGGAGGCTGTAAAAACTAAAATTGTTGAAGTAAATAATGGTCGTTTACCTTTGGTTCTTGGTATAGGTGGTAATAATACAGCTGCCGTAGTAGAGGAGATTCAACAAACAGATCTTTCTTCTTTTGATGGAATCTTATCCGTGTCACCCTACTATAATAAACCGACTCAAGAAGGTATTTACCAGCATTTTAAAGCTATTTCTTTAGCGAGTAGCAAACCTATTATTGTATACAATGTACCAGGGAGAACAGCCTCAAATATGTCACCAGAAACCATAGTTCGATTGGCTAATGATTTTGAGAATATTGTTGGAGTGAAAGAAGCTGCTGGAGATATGGTGCAAGCTTTGAGAATTATTCAAAACAAGCCTAAAGACTTTTTGGTTATTTCTGGCGATGATATGATTGCTTTACCAATGACTTTAGCTGGAGGAGCAGGTGTTATAAGTGTTATTGGTCAAGGGTTGCCGAAAAACTTTTCTAAAATGATACAATTGGGCTTAGAAGGGAAAACAAGAGAAGCCTTTGACTTGCATTATGCACTTGCAAATAGCATTGATCTTATTTTTTCTGAAGGAAATCCAGCTGGCATAAAATCACTTTTACAAAGTATTGATATCTGTTTGGATGAAGTACGTTTGCCATTGGTGAAAGCCTCTGAAAAGCTGCAAGGTGAACTCCGTAATTTCCTTGCCCAATATTAGGTAATTCATCTTTTGTTAAGGGTTGTTTGCTATAAAAGTGCTGCTTTTAAGGCAAACAACTTTTGATTTTAAGATTAACAAACATTTAATAATATTGCATTCGTTTTTTAAGAGTTTTTAGCTTTACTTGCAAGCAGCAATTTTTCTAAGAAAAATTCGTTTTATTAATCCATATTTTATCACTAATTTTGCCAAATGTTTAAACTGAAGAATTTAATCTATATCGCTGCCATTGGTTTGGCCTTCACCTCTTGTTCTCATTACCAAAAAGTATTGAACAAAGGAACGGTTGAGGAACAATACAAGATGGCTGTAGAATTGTATGAAGCAAAGAAGTATAGCAAGGCGCTAGACTTGTTTGAAAAGGTGACTCCAACCTATCGTGCAAAACCTCAAATGGAGCGTATCCAATTTATGGTAGCACAGTCTAATTTTAATATTAGAGATTATGATTTATCGGGTTATTATTTTGAGCGTTTTGCTGAGAATTACCCAAAAAGCTCAAAGAGAGAAGAGGCAGCTTTTTTATCTGCCTATAGCTATATGTTGGCTGCACCTCGTTATAATTTAGATCAAACTGAAACAAAAAAAGCTTTAGATTCGTTCCAAAGCTTTATTGATGGTTATCCAGATTCAAAACGAATGGATGATGCCAATAAGTATTATAAAGAGATTCGTTATAAATTGCAGAAAAAAGCTTTTGAAATAGCGAAGGGATATTACACCACTGCACCATCTGATCCTAGAAATTATAAGGCAGCTATCATAGCCTTTGATAATTTATTAGGAGAGTATTTGGGTTCTGAATTTAAAGAAGAGGCTTTGTTTTACCGTTTAAAAGCAGCACATGATTTAGCGTTAAAAAGTGTGCAAAGAAAAAAACTAGATAGAATAAAAGAGGCTGTTTTAGCCTATGATAAGTTGAAAAGAAATTTTCCAAAAACTAAATATTTAGAAGAGTCAGATAAATTATTAGCTGATCTTCAAAAAGAACAACAAACAATCGAAAAAAGTTAATTATGGATTATAAAGAAACCAAAGCTCCGGTAAGTACAATTACGTATGACAAAGAAGCGATTGAAGCTCCAACAAATAATATTTATGAAGCGATTACTATAATTGCTAAAAGAGCCAATCAAATTAATGGAGATTTGAAAAAAGAACTATTGGATAAGTTGGATGAATTTGCAACTTATAATGATAGTTTGGAAGAAGTTTTTGAAAATAAGGAACAAATTGAAGTTTCTAAATTTTACGAAAAATTACCGAAAGCTACTGCAATTGCTATTGAAGAGTGGTTAGACGGAAAAGTATATCATAGAACTCCAGAAACAGAGTAATGTCTGTTTTAAGCGGAAAAAAGATTTTAATAGGCATTACTGCCGGTATCGCCGCTTATAAAACGGCCAGTTTGGTTCGTTTATTCATAAAACAAGGCGCAGAAGTTCAGGTTATAATGACTCCTGCGTCTAAAGATTTTATAACTCCTCTTACCTTATCTACCCTTTCTAAAAACCCAGTGTATTCTACTTTTTATGACAAAGAAGAAGAAAACGAGCTCTGGAACAATCATGTCGATTTTGGGCTTTGGGCAGACCTAATGCTCATCGCACCGGCAACGGCAAATACACTGTCTAAAATGGTTCAGGGAACCTGTGACAATTTGTTATTGGCTACTTATTTATCGGCTAAATGTCCTGTTTATTTTGCTCCTGCTATGGATTTGGACATGTATCAGCATCCATCCACCAAAAATAGTTTAGAACAATTAGCCTCTTATGGGAATAGGTTAATTCCAGCTACAAGTGGTGAATTGGCAAGTGGTCTTGTAGGAGAAGGTAGAATGGCAGAACCAGAAGATATTATTGCTTTTATAGAAAATGATATGTTATCTCAGTTACCTTTAAGAGGAAAAAAAGTATTATTAACAGCTGGACCAACTTATGAGGCAATAGATCCTGTTCGTTTTATCGGCAATCATTCGTCTGGTAAAATGGGATTTGAATTGGCAAAGGCTTTTGCGAATGTTGGAGCTGAAGTCTATTTAATAGCAGGCCCTTCTAATGAATCGGTTTCACACTCTTTGGTGCATCGGATTGAGGTCACTACAGCTGAAGAAATGTACACTGCTTGTCATAACCATTTCCATAAGGCAGATATTGCTGTTTTAGCGGCAGCAGTAGCAGATTATAGACCTAAAGAGGTCGCTAATCAGAAAATTAAAAAGAAAGAAAGTTTTCTGCGCATTGACTTAGAACCTACAAAAGATATTTTAGCTTCCTTAGGAGAAATTAAAAAATCACAATTTTTGGTTGGTTTTGCTTTGGAAACCAATGATGAAGAGGCCAATGCAATTGGAAAATTGCAAAGAAAAAATCTAGATTTAATCGTTCTTAATTCTTTACAAGACAAAGGGGCAGGTTTTGCTGGAACTACAAATAAAATTACGTTGATAGATAAGAATTTACATAAAATTCCGTTTGAATTAAAGTCAAAAGCAACAGTTGCTCAAGACATCATCAATGAAATTTTAAATCAACTAAATGCCTAAATTATTTTTAGCCCTTTTACTCTTTTTATTTTCACAAATTCTTTCATCCCAAGAATTAAATTGTGTAATAACGGTGAATGCAGATAAAATTTCAGGATCCAACAAACAAGTGTTTACGACTTTGCAACAGTCTTTAAATGAGTTTGTGAACCAAACCCAATGGACAAATTTAAGAGTGAAAAATCAAGAAAAAATTAATTGCGCTCTCACAATTACTATCAATACTCAGCCTTCGACCAATCGCTTTGAAGCAAGCATACAAGTGCAAGCTGCAAGACCAATCTATGGCAGTTCTTATAGCACACCTATAATCAATATCAAGGACAACGATTTTAATTTTAATTATACAGAGTTTGAGGCTCTTAATTACAACGCTATTTCTTTTGAATCGAATTTGCTTTCTACCATTGTTTATTATGTGTACGTAATTTTAGGCACTGATGCTGATACCTTTGCTCTAAATGGTGGTGCAAGCTATTTTAAAGAGGCTAAAGATGTTGCTGTACTTGCTCAGCAAAATGGAGGTCCAGGATGGTTAGATGAACTAGGCTTACAAAATAGATTTCTTTTGATTGATAATTTAACCAGTAGTAAACTCAGTCAATATAAAACCATCGTCTATAATTATCATAGACTAGGGATGGATCTTTTTTATCAGGACAAAATAAAAGCAAAAAATACCGTTGAGGCGGCTATACTGCAATTGGAAGAATTAGACAATCAGTCTTATGGAAATAGCATATTTCGTTTGTTTTTTGACGCAAAATCAGATGAAATTTTGAATATATTTTCAGATGGCCAACGTTCGTCAAAAATGAATCAAATGATCGAGGTTTTGCAAAAAATTTCTCCTACAAATTCAACGAAGTGGCAAAAAATTAACTAATTTTAGTCTCTAAAATTTGAGTGCTTGCTAACAAAGTTATCCATACAAAATTACGCATTAATCAACGAGTTAACCATAGATTTCTCTAATGGCCTTTCTATTATTACTGGAGAGACTGGGGCTGGAAAGTCTATTTTATTAGGTGCTCTGGGATTGGTATTGGGAAATAGGGCGGATACTACAGCCTTAAAAAACCATGACAAAAAATGTGTGGTTGAGGCACAATTTGCTATCCAGAATTACCAACTTGAAAACTTTTTTGAAGAAGCCGATTTGGACTATGAACCACAGACCATACTTCGTCGAGAAATATTGCCTTCGGGAAAATCACGGGCTTTTGTAAATGATACTCCTGTTACCTTAACGGTTTTAAATGCGCTAAAAGAACAACTTATAGACGTACATTCTCAACATCAAACACTGCAATTGTCTGATAATCAATTTCAATTTTCTATACTAGATGCGCTTGCAAAAAATGAGGAATTCATTTTTAACTATGAAAATGGATTAAAAAAATATCAACAATTACAACGAGAGTATTCAGAACTGCAATTGGCTCAGAAAGATGCCGCCAAACAATACGATTATAATTTTCATTTGTATACAGAATTGTTAGAAGCTCAATTATTAGAAGATGAACAAGAAGCCCTTGAAGAAAAATTAGAAAAACTCAACAACATTGAAGATATAAAATTGAGCCTTTCTGAGGCTTTGGGCTTAACTATTCACGAAGAAATCGGTCTTCAGAGTTTGTTTCAAATGTTACATTCTAAATTGCAAAAAATTGCTCCTTATACTAAAAGTTATGAGGACTTATATGAGCGGATAAATAGTGTTAAAATAGAATTTGATGATATAGTTTCGGAGCTCGAAGATGCTAACGAGGATGTAGACTTTGACCCTAAAGAAATAGAAGAACTCAATGATCGTTTGCAGTTAATTTATAATTTGCAAAAGAAACATTATGTCTCGACTAATGCAGAATTAATCGTCATCCAAGAAGCACTTTCTGTAAAAGTAGACCAGGTAGTTAATGCTGATGAGCAAATTCAAAAAATAGCAAAAGCCATTCAGGCGAAAGCCAAGACTCTGGATGTATTGGCAAATAAAATTTCTGAATCTAGAACAGCAGTGTTGCCTAGATTAAAAAAGGAGCTCGAAGACTTGTTGAAGTCTTTAGGTATGGAGAACGCTCTTTTTTCTATTAAAATTAAAAAAACAGATCAATACTTTTCAAATGGAAAGGATCAACTAGACTTTCTTTTTTCAGCAAATAAGGGTGGTAATTTTGGTGAATTAAAAAAAGTAGCTTCAGGAGGTGAATTGTCTCGAATTATGTTGTCTATTAAAAAACTACTCTCTGAAAACATTCAATTACCAACGATTATTTTTGACGAGATTGACACAGGCGTTTCTGGGGAGGTATCCAATAAAATAGCAAGTATAATGCAAAGTATGGCAAAACATATGCAAGTAATAAGTATTACGCATTTGCCACAAATAGCTGCTAGTGGTCATCAACATTTTAAAGTCTTTAAAGAAGAAATTGAAGGACAAACAACTACCAATTTAAAATTGTTAAACTCAGAGGAGAGAGTGCAGGAAATAGCTGAAATGTTAGGTGGAAAAAAACTAACTGAGTCTGCCATTGTGCATGCTCAAGAACTTTTAAATTTATAGAAGGTTTTTCGGCTAAGCCCTAGAATCCTTGTAAAAAAGTTTTTCTTAATTTTGAAGGATCAACAACGAATAAAAAAACAAGTATGTATAATTTATTAAAAGGAAAAAAAGGAATCATTTTTGGTGCCTTAAACGAACATTCCATTGCATGGAAAGTTGCTGAAAGAGCGCATGAAGAAGGTGCTGAGTTTGTATTGACCAATGCTCCAATTGCGATGCGTATGGGTGAGCTAAATAGTTTGGCAGAAAAAACAGGATCACAAATTATCCCTGCCGATGCAACTTCTATGGAAGATTTGACAAATTTGGTTGAAAATTCAATGGAAATTTTAGGTGGAAAAATTGATTTTGTGCTGCATTCTATTGGGATGTCTGTGAATGTTCGTAAAGGAAAACATTATACAGATTCTAATTATGATTTTACAGAAAAAGGCTGGGATGTTTCTGCGGTTTCTTTTCATAAAGTTATGAATGTATTGTACAATAAAAAAGCCATGAATGAGTGGGGAAGTATTGTGGCCTTAACCTATATGGCGGCGCAGCGCGTGTTCCCAGATTATAATGATATGGCAGACAATAAGGCCTATTTAGAGAGTATTGCGCGTAGTTTTGGATACTTCTTTGGACGTGACCACAAAGTTCGTGTAAACACCATTTCCCAATCACCAACACCGACGACTGCAGGTAGTGGTGTAAAAGGTTTTGATGGTTTTATTGCCTATGCAGAGAGCATGTCTCCATTAGGAAATGCAACGGCTGCTGATTGTGCTGATTATACCATTTCACTATTTTCTGACCTAACCAAGAAAGTAACCTTACAGAATTTATTTCATGATGGAGGCTTTTCAAATATGGGGGTTAGTGATGCTGTTATGGATACTTTTACAGATCAATAGTCATCCATCTTAACGATTAAATTTAAAGTTGAAAGTTTTGTAAATAGAAACTTTCAACTTTTTATTTTTTACATTTACCTTTTTAACCCCAGACCAACGTTTTGAATTTAAATTTTTCCATCATCATTCCTGTTTACAATCGTCCTCAAGAAATTGACGAATTGTTGGAGAGTCTTTATAAGCAAGATTTTTCTGATACTTTTGAGGTGTTGGTCATTGAGGATGGTTCTTCTGAAAAATGCGATGAGATTGTAGCTAAATACAGGGCTAAGCTCAATGTAGCCTACCTTTTTAAAGAGAATAGTGGTGCAGGAGCTAGTAGGAATTTTGGAATGGATCATGCCAATGGGAATTATTTCATCATTTTAGATTCTGATGTATTGGTTCCAGAACAGTATCTGAGTAGTGTTAAAAAATCATTGGAACAGAATTATACAGATGCCTTTGGAGGTCCAGATGCTGCGCACACTAGTTTTACAGTCTTACAAAAGGCCATCAATTATTCGATGACTTCAGTCTTAACTACAGGCGGGATTCGAGGTAAAAAAAATGTCACAAACAATTTTCAACCAAGAAGTTTTAATATGGGGTTCTCAAAATCTGTATTTGAGGCTACCGGAGGTTTTGGAAAGTATAAAGTAGGAGAAGATATTGATTTGTCTCTTCGTATTCGAGAAATGGGCTTTACAAGTCAGTTAGTTTCTGAAGCATTTGTGTATCACAAGCGAAGAACAAGTTTCCCCCAGTTTTACAAGCAAACTTTTGCTTTTGGAACTGCCAGACCCGTATTGAATAAACGGTATCCAGAAACGGCAAAAATCACCTATTGGTTCCCGTTGGTATTTATCATTGGACTTGATTTTTCTTTAATTGCCTTATTTTTTGGCTATTGGCAGGGTTTAGCATTGTACTCACTTTATTTCGGACTCTTATTTTTAGATTCCTTGTTTCAAAGTAAAAATATAGCTGTTGCTTTTTTAAGCATCATCACTTCCCTAACTCAATTTTTTGGCTACGGTTTGGGTTTTTTGGAAGCGAAGTTTACCAATAAAGATTATTGAGTTGTCATATCGAGTGAATTTATTTTGACAAATATAAAATAGTATCGAGCTGTATTCCAAAATAGTTGTCGACACAAAATTATTCATATTGCTCAATTTCACCGGAGCTAATTACCTAAACTGATTCAAGCTTTTAATTTCAAAGTTTTCCAAATTTTTTGCATTTGTATTAAACTCAATAGTCATAGGTTCATTAGGCAATAAATCAAAGAAATTATCAGAAAAATGTCCTTGATTCGAAGAAAATAAGAATACATCCTTTTGTAAAACGGAGCTTTTTAATACAATAGAAAAGCCATTTTCAGTTTTTTGAATTTCCTTTTCAATTTCGCCTTTTGGCAAGTTTAAATCTTTCGGGCTTTTAAAAAAATGTAGGGATTGATGTCCATTAAAGGTTGTTATATAAACATGATTAGCTCTATCAATGTCTGCATCTGGAATACTAAAGACTTGTTCACTTGCATTGGCAGCTACAATACTGTTCCTAGAATTGGACCAAACTTCATTCCCATAAAAATCAATAATCTTCATATTTAAGTTTCCAGATAACTCCTCAAAAGTATCATTGATTATATAGGTTATTATATTCGTTTTGGTCTCTTTATAAGATATTAACACATTTTCAAAGGCCTTTTTTGCCTTATAATGCAGGGCTTTCCAGTTGCCAAAGTAATCAATACTAGACCATGAAACTGCTGGCCAACAATCGTTTAATTGCCAGAATAAACTCCCCATGGTATTGGGCATGGCTCTTCGTTGTGCTTCTATACCCATTACAATGCCTTTGGCTTGTAATAATTGACTCACATACACATAATCCTTATCAGAAGCTGGAATGGTATAATCACGAGCCATGTATTCTCCAATCAATTGAGTTCCTCTAATATGTTTTTGATGGCTTTTCATGGCCTCTGTATTTAAACGAACTTCGTTCTCTTGATTGATGTAGTTTATAGTTTGATAACTTGGCAGCGATTGAAACCCAAATTCGCTCATAAAACGTGGTACGTTTTCCTCAAAATGTTCAAACGGATAGGCATCATGCCATACCCACCAATCATGAGCGTCTCCTTCAAACTGGTGTTTAGGATTGCCTCTTCCATATTTTGGAGAACTCTCCCAATACGACGTAGCATCACTTAATTGCGTGACAGTTTGCGGTAAAATTTCGTTAAAAACTTGTTGGTAATCATTCCATATTTCTTGTTTCTCTTTGTCAGTTCTTCCATCTTTCCAACCCCAGCGATCCCAGCCTTCTGCATTTTCATTGTTTCCGCACCAAAGTGCAATCGAGCTGTAATTTCTTAACCTTTTTACCTGGTCAATTGCTTCTTGTTTTACCTCGGATAGAAAGTTTTTATCACCAGGATACATAGCACAGGCAAACATAAAATCCTGCCAAACCAAGATGCCTTTTTCATCACAGAGTTCATAAAAAATATCGTTTTCATAGATACCACCTCCCCAAACACGCAACATATTCATATTGGCAGAAACGACATCCCCTAAAAGATTTTCATAATGTTCATTGGTAACCCTATTTTGAAAACTGTTTTGAGGGATATAATTGGCTCCTTTCATAAAAACAGGCTTTCCGTTTAAATGAAATACAAAAGACTCTCCAATAGCATCTTTTTTGCGGACCAATTCAATAGTTCTCATTCCTTTTTTGACTTTTTTACTATCTTTTACAAGGCCATTTTCAATAAGTTTGAATTGAAATTGATACAACTTTTGAGTGCCTAAATTATGGGTCCACCAAAGTTCTGGGTTTCTAATTTCTATAGGAATTTTATAGCTATGTGTGCCCTTTTGTAATTGTAAAGCATAACTTGTTTCTTGTTTGTCTATCAAACCAAACACACTAATATTTTTGTCAGTGTCACTTTGGATGGTTAATTCAGCGGTTAGCTGCGCCAAACTTGGGTTCAGCACTTCTTGCTTGATAAAGACATCCTCAAGTTTTAAATCATTCCAGGTAGTAAGTAGAATGTCTTTCCAAATTCCAGTTGTATTCAGTTTTGGACCCCAATCCCAACCGTACTGAAATTGCGCTTTTCTGGTGTAGATCCGAACCCCTTCAGGCAATTGATATGGATTTTTAAGTTGCTTTTCGGCTTCTATATCTGCCGTATTCTGAAATACGACTCTCAATACATTATCGGTCTTTAATTGCTCTTTTACATCGATGCTATAAGTCCTAAAAGCATTGCTTGCTGTTAAAATAAGATTGTTATTAAGATACACCATGGCGTAGGTGTCCAAACCTTCAAAAGTCATTTCTATATGTGATTTGTCTAAAGTGTTTTGAGTAACCTTAAAGACGCTCTTGTATTCCCAATCTTTTTTAGAGACCCATTGCACATTGTCTTCATTGGTTCCCACAAAAGGATCTGGAATTTTGTCTAGTTTGAGTAGATCTGTAAACACATTCCCCGGGACTTCGGCAGGATTCCATTTTTTTTCATCAACCGCTTTAAATGCCCAACTTTGGTTTAAAGAAATTTTAGCAGGAAAATCTTCTTGTAGTTTTTGACAAGCGTTAAAAATAAGGATTACAGCGACTAAGTAAAAAAGTTTACGATTCATTAGTTAAAATTTGAAGGCAATTTTTAATGGTTTCAATATCAGAAACAGCTAGCATTTGTTCGTTATAGTGCTTAGGGCTATTCATAGATATTGGAATGTGGTCAATGGTTTTATGTAGCTTATTAGCGGTAAAATGCACTTCTTTAAAATCATGTTTTTTAAATAGTAAAATATTCGTTTCATTGACTCCACCACCCGGCAGAATTTTGATGTTCGTACTTGCTTTTTTAAATGATTTTAGATTTTCTAAGCCCAAAACAACATTGGTTTTTTGACCTGAAGTTAAAACTCTATGCACTCCTAAATTCTCTAAATTCAATAATTCTTCTAACGGGTTTGGCACCCAATCAAAAGCTCTATGAAAGGTAAATGATAAAGAGCCAGCAATGTCCATCAGCATTTTTGTTCTTTCAATATCAATACTAAAGTCTTTCTTTAAAACCCCAGAAACAATGCCAGCTGCTCCCAGTTGTTTGCAAATTCTGATATCCTCTTTCATGATTTCTAATTCATCTTCAGAATAACAAAAATCCCCACCGCGAGGCCTAATTAAAACAAAGACTGGGATGCTAAGACTTGCGAGAACTTTAGATAGCAATCCATAAGAAGGAGTGATGCCTCCAAGAGCCAGTTCCGAACATAATTCAATTCGATGCGCCCCGGCAATTTCAGCATTCATAGCTGATTGATATGAACTTGCACAAATTTCTATTTTCATAGGTTGTTAATTTCTAATTTTCGAAATAGTTTATTTTATAATGATTTCATCAATAAAGGTCCATGCCTTATTGCCAGCACCTTGTTTCCCTGAAGGAATAACTCCATAGTTGATAATCTTTAATTGAATATAACGCGTCGTTATTTTGGTCTTGGCATTGAAATTAACAAGGATATCATCAGAAAATGAAAGCTCCTTGTCAAGCCTTTCTTCTTGATCAGGAAAACTTATTTCTACGCGTTTTGGAGCATAAATCCATTGCCCTTTTCCGTTGTGAAAACGGGTACTAATACTTTCAATTGAAGTTTCTGTCCCTAAATCAATAGAGATGACCACATCTTTCCCAGAAAAGCCCAACCATTCTTTATCTCCATAGCGTTTGTCACTTCCAACAATTCCATTAATTAAGGCCTCAGTACCACCCGCATTGTAACTAGGGTGGGCTGGAACATTTAGCGATATACTTTTTCCTACAGCTTTGTGAAGAAAAATACTTTCAGAAAACACAGTACTAATTTTACTTGTTTTACTAAAACTTGCCGCTTTAATAGTTGTGTCTTTCGTAATTAAAATAGGCCCTGTATATAAATTGGAAGTAATTGTGGGTTCGGTTCCATCGGTGGTATATCTAATAAATTGATCATTGGATGAAGCAGTTAATTCATAAGACATCCTTCCATTATCAGTGCTAAATTTGCCAGAAAGCTCATACAAATGATTGGCATAATTGACCTTTAATACATCCAATCTTTTTTGATAATTGATCAAACGTTTTTTAAAGTTTTCATAGGATTTGTTTTTAGGATCTGACCAAACTACCTCGCTTAGCGCTATGGCTCTAGGATAGGCCATATATTCTACTTTTTCTGGATTGATAATATATTCGGTCCAAACGTTTCCTTGGGCTCCTAAGACATATTTAGCTTCTTCTTTAGTTAATTCTTGTGGAATCGGCTCAAAACTGTAAACCTTTTCTAGAGGCAAGAATCCTCCAATGGCTAGGGGTTCTGTGTCGTTTGTTGATTGATAATGATCAAAATAACAATGAGATCCTGGCGTTAAAATAACGTCATGATGTTCTCTCGCTGCTTCAACAGCACCATTCATTCCTCTCCAAGACATCACGGTTGCATTTGGAGCCAAACCACCCTCTAAGATTTCGTCCCAGCCAATAATTTGCTTTCCTTTAGAGTTGATGTATTTTTCCATACGAGTAATAAAGTAACTCTGTAAACCATGTTCATCTTTCAAGCCTTCTTTTTTAATAAGGGCCTGACAATGCTTACATGATTTCCATCTTATTTTTGGAGCTTCATCACCACCAATATGGATGTATTTTCCAGGGAATAATGGTATGATTTCATCGATTACATCTTCTAAAAATTTAAAAGTAGCTTCTGTAGGACAATAAATATCCTCAAATACACCCCATTTTGTTGCAGCCTCAATAGGACCTCCTGTACAGCTAAATTCTGGATATGCAGACAAGGCAGCTTGCGCATGACCTGGCATTTCGATCTCTGGAATTACGGTAATCTGTCTTTGGGTTGCATAGGCTACGATGTCTTTTACTTCTTCTTGGGTATAAAAACCTCCGTATTTTTTTCCATCAAACTGATGCGGCTGATCACTGTAATGCCCGATTAGGGTCTCTTTTCTATAAGCGGCTATTTCTTGTAGTTTTGGATACTTTTTAATTTCAATTCTCCAACCCTGGTCTTCTGTTAAATGCCAATGAAAGGTGTTCATTTTTAGCATACTCATTAAATCAATATACTTCTTAATAAAGCTTACAGGGAAAAAATGTCTACCTACATCCAAATGCATACCTCTATAAACAAACCGAGGAGCATCTGTAATTTTTAAATTTTGGATAGCAATTGCAGCAGGTTGGTTCTCTCTAGTTTCTAAAGAAATTGGCATGAGTTGTCGCAAAGATTGAAATCCATAGAAAGCACCTTTCGAAGTAGCTGCCTTAATTTCTATTTCGTTCTCACTAATTTTAAGGGTGTAGCCTTCTTCATTAGTGATGCTTACATCTTTACTGAAATTAATTCTATTTTTTCCATTCTGCTTTTGTAAAACAATGGTGCTTCCTTGCTCTATATACTCTTTAAAAAATTCTGCCACCGATTCAAATTCAGCATCATAAAGTAATTGAGTGTCTGAACTCAGTATGAATTCACCTTTTTCTAGTATCAATTCGTTGGGTATTGGAATGATGTTAGGTACTATTACTGTGGTTGGTTTTTCAGTACATTGAATCAGAGTCAATGCAAAAAGTAAGCTAATGATGATTTTCTTGGTGTCCATTTTAGTATATTAGAAGCCTTAAATTTACTAATCTTTTTACATGAAACTTACACCCATTTCAATTTTTATTGTTTTTCTCTTATTGAGTAGCTGTAAAGAAAAGAAACCAATTGAACCTGCAAAAAAAGACAAAGAACTCATATCTTATGTAAATCCCTTTATTGGTACTGGTGGTCACGGACATACATTTCCTGGAGCAACCATGCCATTTGGAATGATGCAGTTAAGCCCAGATACCCGTTTAGATGGTTGGGATGGCTGTTCGGGGTACCATTATTCTGATGATCAAATCTTCGGGTTTTCGCATACACATTTAAGCGGTACAGGAGTATCTGATTATGGTGATATCTTATTAATGCCAACCAATAAAGTAGTTTTTAATAATGGAGCCGATGGAAAAGAAGGATATCGATCTCATTTTTCTCATGATACTGAAGTTGCAGAGCCTGGATTTTATAAGGTATTTTTAGAAGATACTAAAATTGATGTAGAACTTACAGTTTCTCAGCGCAGCGGAAAACATCGCTATGCATTTGCAGAAGGATCTAAACAAATCATCATTTTAGATTTGGAGCACAGAGATCAGGTTTTAGACTCGAAATTGAATATCAACTCCAATACAGAAATTTCAGGATATCGTTTTTCCAATGCTTGGGCTACCGACCAGCGGGTTTATTTTGATATGCGATTTTCGAAGCCCTTTACAAAAGTTACTTTTTTAAATGATAAAAAGAAAGGTAAAAAAGTACTAGCAGCTTTTGAGTTTGATGCATCGGCTGGAAGTATAATTGAGGTTACAGTGGGTATTTCTCCTGTTGATGAAAACGGAGCTCTACACAATTGGCAATTGGAAATAGGTAATAAATCCTTTGAAACAGTTAAGGATGAGGCGCAACAAGCTTGGGAAGACCAGCTAGAAAAAATGGTAGTAGAATCTAAAGATGCTGACTACAAAACCAATTTTTACACCTCCTTGTATCATACCATGATCGCTCCAAATTTGTATCAAGATGTTGATGGTAGATACAGAGGGATGGACTTAAATATTTATCAAACGGATCGTTTTGATTATTATACTGTTTTCTCTTTGTGGGATACCTATAGAGCGGCAAACCCTTTATATACTTTAATAGAACCAAAGAGAACCAATGATTTTATCAATACCTTTTTAGCCAAATACGATGAAGGTGGTATCATGCCAATATGGGATTTATCGGCCTGTTATACAGGATGTATGATTGGGTATCATGCAGTTCCTGTAATTGTGGATGCCTATCTAAAAGGAATAAGAAATTACGATATAGATAAGGCTTTTGAAGCCATGAAACATTCTGCAACTAGAGATAAGCTAGGGCTGGAAAGCTATAAATCTTTTGGTTTTATTCCAGTACAATTAGAGTCTGAATCTGTTTCTAAGACACTAGAATATGCCTATGATGATTGGACCATTGCTCAAATGGCCAAATCTTTAGGAAAGCAAGATGATTACAAAACTTATTTGCAAAGAGCTCAAAACTATAAAAATGTATTTGATCCGAGTACCAAATTTATGAGAGGTCGTTTCAGAAACACTTGGTTTGCTCCGTTTGATCCATATGAAGTAAATTTTAATTATACCGAAGCAAATTCTTGGCAGTACAGCTTTTACGTGCCTCAAGACGTTACTGGTTTTATGAAGTTGATGGGAGGTAAGAAAGCCTTAGAGGCTCAGTTGGATGAATTGTTTACTGCAAGCCATGTTACCTCTGGAAGAGATCAGGCTGATATTACAGGATTAATTGGGCAGTATGCTCATGGAAACGAACCAAGTCATCATATGGCGTATTTATACAATTTTGTTAATAAACCACATAAAACTCAAGAGCGAGTTCGTCAAATACTAACAGAGTTGTATATGAATACCCCAGATGGTATTTCGGGTAACGAGGACTGTGGTCAAATGAGTGCTTGGTATGTATTAAGTTCTTTGGGTTTCTATCCAGTCACACCGGGTTCTAATGAATATATCATAGGAGCACCCCTTTTCGAAAAAGCTACCATTCATTTAGAAAACGGAAAACTATTTACTATAGAAGCCAAGCAACCAACCTCAGACTTTAAATATGTAAAGTCTGTGCAATTAAATGGAAAAGAATATCCGTATTCATTTATCAGTCATCAAGATATTGTAAACGGTGGAAGTTTGTTTTTTGAAATGACAGATCAGCCTTCAAGCTGGGGAACTCAAGATGAACATGTTCCAAACACAAATATAGAGGAGCATCTTATAGTACCAGCACCGTTTATAGAAAAAGGAGATATTGCTTTTAAAGGCACCACAGAAATTGTGTTGAACTCTGTTGATTCCGAGAGTGTAATTCATTATGCCCTTAATGGAGGCGCTTACCAAGTTTACAAAACTCCAATACAAATTTCAGAAGCAACTAGCTTAAAAATCTATGCAGAAAAAGGCACCGAAAAAAGCGCAGAGATTACTACGGATTTTTTTAAAATCGACCCAAATATTACCATAGATTTAAAAAATCCTTATGCTAATCAATACAATGGTGGAGGTAAAAATGGACTGATTGATGGTATTTTTGGTGCAAAAGATTTTAGAACAGGAACATGGCAAGGTTTTTCTAATTTGGACCTTGTTGCTACTGTAGATTTAGGGAAGATTAAACAGCTAAAAAATTCTGAAATAGGCGTTTTAGAGGACCAAAAAAGTTGGATTTTTTTACCGACAGAGGTGAGTTGTTATATTAGTTCTGATAATCTGAATTTTGTCAAGATTGGCAGTCAAAAAATAGACGCAGCAAAACCTGCAGAAGGGGCTTCGATGAAGAAAGTTTCTTTTAATATTGGTGGTAAAGCGAGGTATGTTAAAATTGTCGCTAAAACCTTAGGGGTATTGCCTACTTGGCATTTGGGCTATAAACACGATGGGCGCTCTTGGTTGTTTGCTGATGAAATTGTAATAAAGTAAAAATTAATATAAAATTAAATAATGATTAAAAAAATATTAGCAGGAATATTTTTCTTAGTGCTTGTTTCTTGTGGTTCATCTGAGGATGCTAAGAAAACCAGTAAAAAAGATTATGTTGGATTTGTAAACCCAATGATCGGGACCAGCAAAATGGGGCATACCTTTCCTGGAGCAACGGCCCCATTTGGAATGGTGCAATTGAGCCCTCAGACCAATTTTGAAGTCATGCACATCGATGGGAGGTACAATCCGAAAACCTATGAATATTGCGCTGGATATCAGTATAGAGACTCTACTATTTTGGGCTTTGCCCATACCAATTTTAGTGGAACAGGACATTCAGATTTAGGAGATTTCTTAGTCATGCCAACAACTGGTAAATTGGTTCTGGATCCTATCAGTACAAAAGATGGAGGCAAGGGATTTTATTCTAGATTTTCACATGATAATGAAAAAGCAGAGGCAGGGTATTATAAGGTAGATTTGGAAGATTACAAGATCAAAGCAGAATTGACTGCTACAGAACGTGTTGGTTTTCATCAATATAGCTTCCCAGAATCTACTGATGCGCATATCATCTTGGATTTTGTATACAATGTATATCAACATGAAAATAAAAACGTTTGGACTTTTATTCGTGTAGAAAATGATAGTCTTATTA
>CBFHUV010000023.1:0-22225 GCA_965659055.1 Polaribacter sp. | reverse complement strand
TAATGGTCAGTTTGATTTGTTTGCAACTCCAGGTACAGGGAGTCTAACAGAAACAGAAACTGCATCTGGTTACAAAACACTTGAAAACACAGCACACAACTACCAATTGGTAAATTCACCTTTGGCAAGAAAATTATTATTAAAGAATTTGCTACAACAAAAATCAGTTTGTTTTGACACCGAAACAACAGGTCTAAAAGCTTTAGAAGTCGAGCTAATTGGGATTGCTTTTTCTTATGAAATAGGCAAAGGTTATTATGTGGTATTTCCAGAAGATCAAGAAGAAACCTCGACTATTTTAGAAGAGTTTCGACCATTTTTTGAAAATGAACAGATTGAAAAAATTGGTCATAATTTAAAATATGACATCAAAGTGCTTTCTAACTACCATTTGAGGGTTAAAGGGCCTTTATTTGATACCATGATTGCACATTATTTGATCAATCCAGACATGCGTCATGGCATGGATGTCTTGGCCGAAACCTATTTAAATTACCAACCTGTTTCTATAACAGAATTGATTGGGAAAAAAGGAAAAAATCAATTGTCTATGCGAGAAGTTGCTTTGGATAAACAATCTGAATACGCCGTTGAAGATGCTGATATTACCTTACAACTAAAAGTGCATTTCGAAAAAGAAATGGAAGCTGGTAATGTGAAAAAACTCTGTGAAGAAGTTGAAATGCCTTTGGTTTCTGTTTTAGCAGCTATGGAAATTGAGGGAATCAATATGAATATTGACTTCTTAAAAGAACTATCTGTTGCCTTAAATGAGGATATTCTCAGATTAGAAGAGGCCATCTATAAACACGCAGGTGAAACCTTTAATATTGCATCTCCAAAACAATTAGGAGTTGTGCTTTTTGAAAATTTAAAACTGGTTGATAAGCCGAAAAAAACTAAGACAGGACAATATGCAACTTCAGAAGACATCCTATCGTATTTAGCCAAAGACCATGAAATTATTCGAGACATCCTCGAATACCGACAATATAAAAAACTACAAAGCACCTATGTAGATGCGCTACCCAACGAAATAAATCCAAAAACCCATCGCATCCATACTGTCTACGCACAGGCAGTAGCTGCAACGGGTAGACTGAGTTCGAATAATCCAAATCTTCAGAATATTCCGATACGAACTGCTCGGGGAAGAGAGGTTAGGAAGGCCTTTATTCCTAAGGATGAAAATTACCTCTTGTTAGCGGCAGATTACAGTCAAATAGAATTGCGAATCATTGCAGCCCTGAGCAAGGAGACCACCATGATAGACGCTTTTAAGAACGGAGAAGATATTCATGCTTCTACAGCGTCAAAAGTGTTTAATGTGCCTTTAAACGAAGTAACTAGAGAACAACGTAGCAATGCCAAAACAGTTAATTTTGGGATCATCTATGGAGTTTCAGCCTTTGGCTTGAGCAATCAAACTGATTTAAGTCGAAGCGAAGCCAAGGAGTTAATAGACACCTATTATGAAACCTACCCAAAACTGAAAAGCTATATCGCTAAACAAATAGATTTTGCAAGAGATCATGGTTATGTAGAAACAATTCTAAAACGAAGACGTTATTTAAAGGATATTAATTCTAGAAACGCCATTGTCCGAGGAGCAGCTGAACGAAATGCAGTAAATGCGCCCATTCAAGGTAGTGCAGCAGATATTATAAAATTAGCCATGATTCATATTCACGAGCGTTTTCAAAAAGAGGAATTCAAATCTAAAATGTTGTTGCAAGTGCATGATGAATTGGTCTTCGATGCGCATAAAGATGAGATAGATCTAATTGTTCCAATCATTAAAGAAGAAATGGAAAATGCCTTTAAATTGACGGTGCCCTTAGATGTAGAGATTGATATGGGTAATAATTGGTTAGAAGCACATTAAAGCAAAAACTACCAGTATTTAAGATCTGAAAAAATGAAGAACATGATTCCTTATAATCGCTTATTTTTTGCGCTTATTTTTGCGGTCTTATTTTCCAGTTGCGCTATGATTCAATCTATTTTTAAAGCAAAAAACACCCTGTTTCAAGAAAACTTTGACAATCCAATTGCCTTTAAAAAAGTATGGGAAGACAATTCTTGGAAAAGCCCTGAGTCTCATAGTTTAGAAAACGGGAACTTAAAAATAACCACTAGAGCCAACTCCGAAGATCGCGTTAAGGTTCGAACCAAAAGCAAAAAATTTGGTCCTGGAATTTATCGATGGAAGATTTTTATTCCAGAATTTAGGTTATATGAACGCTGCAGTATTGCTGCCTTTTTGTATCACAACGAAAAAGAAATATTCGAATTTGATTTTGAAATTGGTTCAGGCACTAAATTAGATAGAGCCCGTATTCAATTAAAAGATACCGAAGCAATTGTGTATTGTGTGTCTCAATTTGCACCCTCAAACTCGAGTCATTTTGCAGTAAATATGGGGGAGTATGCTAACTTCACCATGGAGTTAATTGATGAAGATGGCTTTTATTTGGTAAAATGGTATATCAACAATCAATTGGTAAAAACCCTGCAAACGAATGTAAAATCTAACATCAATTTTCGAGTACACAACAGTTTAGAAAATCTTCGTTTTATGGGAGATAAAAAAACCACTCGTGAAAATTATGTGCTTTTTGATTCATTTGAGTATCAAAAACAATAAAATTAACTAACAAACCCCTACCTAATTTTGCACAACTATTTTCAGCATTTTAAAAGTCCCACTCAAGGTATCAAACTCCCAAAAAAGTTTACCTATCCCTTTTATTATGACCCACATCCACTATGTGTTTTAGCCGCAGCGGAATTGCAAGATTATTTGATGAATCAAACTGATTGGGAGCACAACTTTGGTTTGGATGTCACTAAAAAAGGGATGCCTTTAGGAAAAATGTTTGGTGTCTTAATTGTCCAAAACAAAGATAAAGAGTTGGGGTATTTGGCTGCTGTTTCGGGTAAATTAGCGGCCACTAATATGCATCATAAATTTGTGCCCCCCGTTTTTGACATGCTTCAACAGGGGAGTTATTTTCTAGAAGAGGAAGAAAAGCTAAATGTTTTAAACGCCAAAATTGAAGCGATAGAAAACGATCCCAATTTTATAGAACTTCAACAGTTCATAGAGAAAGAATTAGCCGCTAGGGAAATTGATATTGAAGATAAAAGAAGGGCCGCCAAGGAAGCAAAAAATAAGCGAAACTTCCGCAGGTCTGAAGGACAACAGTTACTTGCCCCTGAAGGGCTTCAAGAACTCATTGAACTCTTGGGAAAAGAAAGTTTAGAGCATAAATATTTTTTAAACGATGTTATTCGATACTGGGAATATCGCATAGAGGAAACTCAAAAAAAATTGAAAATTTTTCAAACCTCTTTAGAGCAACTAAAAACAGAACGCAAAGAAAATTCAGGAAACTTACAAAATTTTTTATTCCAACAATATCGATTTTTAAACTACAAAGGGCAACCCAAAAACCTGTTAGATCTGTTTGAAAATCAAAAGCCTCCGGCCGGAGCTGGTGAATGTGCCGCTCCAAAATTATTGCAGTATGCTTTTAAACATGACTTAAAGCCCTTGGCCATGGCTGAGTTTTGGTGGGGACAATCCCCAAATACAGAAATTAGAAAGCATCAACATTTTTACCCTGCTTGCCAAGGAAAGTGCAAACCAATCCTTGCACATATGTTAGACGGAGTTCCAATGGACACAAACCCTTTGTTAGAAAATCCAGCGGTTGGAAAAGAAATTGAAATTGTTTTTGAAGATGACTCGCTCTTGGTTGTAAACAAACCTGCAGAATTTTTATCTGTGCCCGGCATTGTCATTCAAGACTCGGTGTACACCCGAATTAAAAAGACCTATCCTGAGGCCACAGGCGCCTTGATTGTGCATCGATTAGACATGTCTACATCGGGATTGCTTATCTTGGCAAAAACCAAAGAGGCCAACAAGCTGCTCCAACAACAGTTTATCAATAAGACCATTAAAAAAAGGTATATCGCTGTTTTGGATGGTCTCATAGAAGGTGATCGGGGTAAAATTTCGTTGCCCTTGCGTGTTGACCTCAATGACAGACCAAGGCAATTGGTCTGCTATGATCATGGAAAACCCGCCACTACCTATTGGGAAAAAATTAATGAAACCGCAGGTAAAACAAGAGTTTATTTATATCCTATAAGTGGTAGAACCCATCAATTAAGGGTACATACATCGCACCCTTTGGGCCTAAACACACCCATTATTGGAGATGATTTATACGGAACTAAGGCCAATCGACTGCATTTACATGCCCAAGAAATTACCTTCATGCATCCAATATCAAACGAACAAATTAACTTAAAAGTAGCTCCAGAATTTTAATCAAAAGAGCTTTCCTACATCATAAACCTGTAGGTAGCTTTAATCAAAAAAATATTTTGGGCTTTTTGTCCAAAAATCACATTGTTTAAACTTGGCAGCAATTTGTCCATAGGGTTTCCAGCACCTCTTATGCCTTGAGACCAAACTAAAAACACCTCAGAACCTGGAATGTATTCCCAACGAGCTACCAAATTTGACTGAAATTCAACGATAGAAAAATTAGGATTTCCAAAGGAATAATCGGTCAATGAATCTGTGTTTTCATCTACCAGATAACGATCATTTACAGCATCAAAATTAAGTTGGTTTTGATTGTATTTTTGAAAACGATTCTCAAATTGGTTTGCCTTGGCGTTGGTTATATATTTAAAATCAGTATAACGTCCTCTAGAAATAAAAGGAGCTCCATAATACTGTATGGATAAATTTGGCTTGATTGTATAATTTAATCGTATCGACATACTAAAAGTATCCTGTTGTAAGCTTGCATTTAAATATTTAGAAGCTCCAGCATAGGATAACGTTTGCACATATTGCAAGTTTTCATTGTTGTAACTGTAGCTCGGAGATACAGAAATGTTGAAAGAATTTATTGGCACATATCGCACGTCTAAGGAAGCATTATAGTTGTAAAAAGAATTGCTTTCACCAGTTGTTTGGTCAAAGCCCAGTCCAAATTGAACCTTCTTTCTAGAGTCACTATTCAGTTCTACAAAAGTATTAAAGGAAGACGGCAATCGTAGCATAGGTCCTCCTCTTAAGGCCGCATCCGAAAAATCTAGAGCTGCATAATGCATCCCCCCTGAAAGCTTCCAGTTGTTTTTAAACTCAGCGCGACTGTTTATATTAAATCCTAAATAAGTATGTTTTCCCTCAAAATTAAATGAGGTCCAATGATTGTAGTTAAATCGGAAAGTTCTGAAAACAGAAAAAGGTTTTAAGATTCGGTAACCTATCCAAGTATAATGGGTAATATCATCGGCATTTCGCTGAAACCCCATGTCATTCATTTCTAAACCTGGCGATCTCCAAGTAACTCCACTTTCAAAATTAATCTTCTCACCTCCTGTTTTTCCAATTTGAAAGTTTCCACCATGACCACTCAAAGAAGTTCTATTTGGATCAACTGACACATGGGTTGCATCGACACGTTGAAAATAACGCAGATGACTTAGCTGAGTATTTAAAATGGCTGTTTTACTTCCACTTACCTTACTCACTACAAAATTTCCACCAACATACCAATCTCTGTTATTCCATTGATGCTTAAAATCGAGGCCTCCTGTAAATGCTGAGGTGTGTAAATAATCAATTTGGGTATTATTTAAATTCCTGTTAGTTGCAGAAAAAATACCTCCTATAAAGGTATTACTCTCATTAAATTCTTTTTGTAATCTTGTTAGAAAAAAGTTGGTTAAAGGTTCAACAACCTCAAAACGTCGAATTCCGTTATTGTCAATTTCTGCCGTCTCTTCCTCTGTTACCGCCTCTAAAAGGCCTATGGACCATCCGGCCTTTGTTTTGCCAGAAAACTTGGCGGCTCCCAAAATTGATGAGTTTTTAGGCGTATCAACATACTCTCCAAGACCCGCTGTTGTATAGCCTTGAGGCTGTCGTCCAATTCTACGTGAATAAAACAAATTGTCACGACCAAACGGCCCACCAGCTTGTGAATTGGTAATTCGATAATCAAATATGTTTTTGTTCTCTACAAAAAACGGTCGCTGTTCTTCTTGAAAAATTTGAAAGCCATCCAAGGCAATTGCAGATGGATCTGCTTCTACCTGACCAAAGTCTGGATTGATTGTAAAATCTAAAGTTAGATTATTGGTCACACCAATTTTACCGTCCAAACCAATATTTAGTTTACTGTCTTTTCCAGTTTTAAATGGATTCCCAGGAATTTCTTGAAAAGTCTCCATCTGGGTAACCACATAGGGTTGAATTTCTATCTGTTTTTGCGGTTTGATATTTTTAATACCTCTAAGCTCTCCAAAATTACTAACCCAACCTGGCAAATCTCTTGGAATTCGTTGCCAAAGTGAACGTTCTTCTAATCTAAAATCTCTACGGTGCAATTGTAAGCCCCATACTTGTTCTTCATTATCATTAAACCGCAATTGTGTAAACGGAATTTTAAACTCTGCTGTCCACCCTTGATCATCAATTGCTGTTTTGGCATACCAAATAGGATTCCAACTTCTATCCCAACCACCTCCATTGGCAGAAATAGCTTCATCTCCCTTCACCCCTGCGGCCGTAATTGTAAATGAAAAACCAGTTCTGAAATCATGGTAACTATCAATATTTACTTCGATCCAATCTCCATCAAAACCATCTCTTCTGGATAATCGACTCACAATTTTTGAGGGATCCGTATCATAACAACGAACTGCTATGTATAAATTCTTCGCGTCATAAAGAATTTTAAACTTGGTGTCTTGGGTCGGTTTGGAACCTTCATTAGGTTCCCATTGGCTAAAGTTTCCATCCCATGAAACTGAATTCCAAACTTCATCGTTTAACTGACCATCAATTTGAGGTGCAATTTCTGTTCGTTTGGTATTGTATACTTTTTTTGGAATTCTTTTATCTGTTTTTTCTTGAGCAAAAAAAGATTGAATATGGCATAAAAATAAAATTGTTGCCCAAAGCTTAAGGTATTTCATTAAATGATGTTTTTGAGCAAGTAATTCAAAATCAGATTACTGCACTAATTAGTCGTTTTTTATAGTTGATAAAAACTCAACTAATAGACTACTTTTTTTTGACATTGTTACAGTTATTTAAAAATTGATAGTTATTTTTTTAAAAAAGAAAATGAATAGAGGCATATCTTTCTATAAATCAAGCTCTAAAATAAAGCAAAACTACTGTTGTCTATTTAATTTTTAATCGTACCTTTGCAGACCTTTTTTAAGGGAAAATTTATTTATTAATTGACAAAAACTAATAGTGTATGAACACATTAAGTTACAAAACAGTATCGGCAAACAAAAACACTGCTAATAAAGAGTGGTTGGTTGTTGATGCGGACGGACAAACTTTGGGTCGTCTTGCTTCTAAAGTAGCAATGCTAATTAGAGGAAAATACAAAACAAACTTTACACCTCACGTAGATTGTGGTGATAACGTTGTAGTAATTAACGCAGAAAAGATCAACTTAACTGGTAAAAAGTGGACTGAAAAGTCTTACATCCGTCACACCGGATATCCAGGAGGACAAAGATCTCTTACTGCTATTGAAATGTTTGAGAAAGATCCATCTAGATTAATCGAGAAAGCAGTTAAAGGGATGTTACCTAAAAACAAATTAGGAAGCGCTTTGTTCACAAATTTATATGTGTATGCTGGTGCAGAACACCAACAAGCAGCTCAAAACCCAAAAGCTATTAACCTTAACGATCTTAGATAATGGAAACAGTTCACAAAATAGGTAGAAGAAAAACTGCTGTTGCACGTATTTATCTTTCAGAAGGAAAGGGCAACATCACAATCAATAAAAGAGAGTTGAACAATTATTTTACAACTTCTTCTTTACAATACAAAGTAGTTCAACCATTACAATTAACAGACAACTTGACTTCTTATGATATCAAAGTAAATGTTTTTGGAGGTGGAGTTACTGGACAAGCTGAAGCGATTCGTTTGGCAATTACCAGAGCATTGGTAGCTATTAACGCAGAAAACAAAGTTGTCTTGAAACCAGAAGGATTATTGACTAGAGACCCAAGAATGGTTGAAAGAAAAAAATTCGGTCAAAAGAAAGCAAGAAAAAAATTCCAATTCTCGAAACGTTAATACATTGCTGGAACTCTTTCAGCAACTTTTTAACACAGCCCGAGAATTGTTATTTCAATTATTTATAAATAACAGTTTAGCATCTAAATACTTGAGACTCAAAAAGACTACTGAAGTATTGCTACATTAAAGAACGTAAACAATGACAAAAGTAAACATTAAAGAATTATTAGATAGTGGTGTTCATTTTGGACACTTAACTAGAAAATGGGATCCAAATATGGCTCCTTACATTTATACAGAGCGTAATGGTGTTCACATCATCGACTTGTATAAAACTGCAGCAAAAATTGAAGAAACTGCTGCTGCATTGCAAAAAATCGCAAACTCTGGAAGAAAAATTTTATTTGTTGCTACTAAGAAACAAGCAAAAGATATCGTTGCAGAAAAAGCGAAAAATATCAACATGCCTTACATCACTGAAAGATGGCCAGGTGGAATGTTGACAAACTTTATCACTATTAGAAAAGCAGTTAAGAAAATGTCATCTATCGACAGAATGAAATTAGATGGTTCTTTCGATGCTTTGTCTAAAAGAGAAAAATTACAAATCAATCGTCAAAGAGAGAAATTGGAAAAAAACTTAGGTTCTATTACTGATATGACTCGTTTACCAGGTGCATTGTTCATCGTGGATGTTAAAAAAGAGCACATTGCTGTTGCAGAAGCTCAAAAATTAAACATTCCAATCTTTGCTATGGTAGATACAAACTCTGACCCTAGACCAATTGATTTTGTAATTCCTGCAAATGATGATGCTTCTAAATCTATCGACAAAGTATTAAGTTATATTACTGATGCGATTGCTGAAGGTTTGGCAGAAAGAAAAGCTGGAAAAGATAAAGATCAATCAGAGGGAGATGCTCCAGAAGTGGAAGCAACTACTACTGAAGAAGCATAACAATTAACAAATTATAAACTGTATAACAATTCTGATTTTATCTTAAATCAGAATTGTTTTTACAAAAAATACTAAGTGACATGACAAAAATAAGTGCTGCAGACGTAAAAAATTTAAGAGAAGCTACTGGTGCTGGAATGATGGATTGTAAAAATGCATTGGTTGAAGCTGAAGGAAACTTTGAAAAAGCAATTGAGGTTTTACGTAAAAAAGGACAAAAAGTAGCTGCAAAAAGAGCTGATAGAGAATCTACAGAAGGAGTTGCAATTACTAAAATTAATGCAGATAATACTGCTGGAGTAGCAATGGTATTGGCTTGTGAAACTGATTTCGTAGCAAAAAACGAATCTTTTCAACAATTGGCTTCTCAATTTGTAGACATCGCTTTAAATCACCATGACAAAGAGAGCTTTTTAGCTGCTAATTTTAACGGAATGACCGTTGCAGAAAAATTGATCGAACAAACAGGTGTGATTGGAGAGAAGATAGACATTACTGCTTTTGAAAGAGTTGAGGCTCCATTCGTGGGTTCTTATACTCACGGTGGTAGAATTGCTGCTGTAGTTGGTTTAACAGCTGTTGTTAAAAACGCAGATGTACTAACTAAAGATGTAGCAATGCAAATTGCTTCAATGGGAGCAACTACCTTGTCTTACAAAGATTTTGATCCTGCTTTTGTTGCTTCTGAAACTGAAGCTAGAATCGCTGTAATCGAAAAAGAAAACATTGAATTAGGTCGTTTAGGGAAAACATTGAAAAATGTTCCTCAATATATTTCTATGGCGCAAATTACTCCTGAAGTATTAGCTGCTGCAGAAGAAACTGCCAAAGCCGAGTTGAAAGCTGAAGGAAAACCAGAGCAAATTTGGGATCGTATTTTACCTGGTAAAATGGAGCGTTTTATTTCTGACAATACTACGCTTGATCAAGAACAATGTTTGCTAGATCAAAACTTCATCAAAGATGACAAGAAAAATGTTGCTGATTATGTTTCCTCTTATGGAGATGTAGCAATTAGCACTTTTAAAAGAGTAACTTTAGGATAATTCCTATTCTACTATATAAAAACCATCCGAATCGGATGGTTTTTTTTTGGAATTAACTTTCCGGTATTTTAAAAAAACAAAAAAATGCTTTAACGGAATTTCTTATATTTGCCAAACCTTTATTCTCATAACTATGGGAATCTTTCTAATTCAACAACATAAATGAAATACAAAAGAATTCTTTTAAAATTAAGTGGTGAAGCTTTGATGGGTGATCGACAATACGGAATTGACCCAAAACGCTTGTCAGAGTATGCCAAGGAAATTAAAGAAGTTGTAGACAAAGGCATCGAAGTAGCCATTGTAATTGGTGGAGGAAACATCTTTAGAGGAGTTGCCGGAGCTAGTAACGGAATGGATCGTGTACAAGGAGATCACATGGGAATGCTTGCAACCTGTATAAATGGTTTGGCTTTGCAGAGTGCCTTAGAGGCAGAAGGTGTTCAAACCAGGCTTCAAACTGCTATCGAAATAAAAGAAATTGCTGAACCTTATATTAAAAGAAGAGCCAATCGTCATTTAGAAAAAGGCAGAGTGGTGATTTTTGGTGGTGGAACTGGGAATCCTTATTTTACCACAGATACCGCTGCCGTTTTAAGAGCCATAGAAATTAATGCAGATGCCATTTTAAAAGGAACCCGTGTTGATGGAATTTACAATTCAGATCCAGAGAAAAACAAGGATGCTATTAAATTTCAAAACATCACTTTTAAGGAAGTCATTGAAAAAGGTTTAAAAGTTATGGACATGACTGCCTTTACTTTAAGTGAAGAAAATAAACTCCCTATTATTGTTTTTGATATGAACAAAAAAGGAAATTTCATGAAATTGGTTTCTGGAGAAAAAATAGGTACAATTGTTGATAATCAATAATCAAAGTATAAATTTTAAGTAATGAACGAAGAGATTGAATTTATTTTAGACTCAGCCAAGGAACAAATGGAAAATGCCATTGAGCATTTAAACAAAGAATTGAGAAATATTCGAGCAGGGAGAGCAACACCAGCAATGTTAGGAGGAATTCATGTAGATTACTATGGTTCACAAACTCCATTGAGTCAGATTGCCAATGTAAACACACCCGATGCAAGAACCATTACTGTTCAGCCCTGGGAAAAAAACATGCTCCATGAAATCGAAAAAGCCATTATGCTTGCTAATATAGGTTTCAACCCAATGAACAATGGAGAAAACATTATTATTAATGTACCTGCTTTAACTGAAGAGAGACGTTTGGGCTTATCAAAACAAGCAAAAGCAGAGGCAGAACACGCAAAAATCGGGATTAGAAATGCTCGAAAAGACGCAAATAATGAAATTAAAAAAATAGATATTTCCGACGATATGAAAAAAATAGCAGAGGGAGATGTGCAAACATTAACCGATAGCTATGTTAAAAAAACCGATGATCTTTTCGCTATTAAAGAAAAGGAAATCATGACTGTTTAATTTTTTAAACAATTCACAAATTAAAAAGCGTTGACAAACGCTTTTTTTATGCCCGCTATTTAGGTAAACATTTGTTACCTTTGCTAAAATTTTTTTGAATGAATTTCTGGACCAAAGTTGCAGGTTTAATTTTAAGAAACCGTTACGTTGTTTTACTTGCAATTGCTGTTTGCACAGCCTTTTTAGCAAGCCAAATGCAGTACATGCGTTTCTCTTATACCGAAGCGAACCTACTTCCAGAAAACCACGAGGCAAACATTCAGTACAACGAGTTTTTAAAAGTTTTTGGTGAAGAAGGAAATTTAATCTTGCTTGGAGTTAAAGATTCTAGCCTGTTTACACCACAAAAGTTTCAAGCTTGGAATGCCTTAACCAAAGAATTAGATCAGGCCGAAGAAATAGAATTCACGGTTTCTATTGCTGATGTTCAAAAACTTGAAGCAGATAGAAAAAACAGAAAGTTTGTCTTAGAACCTCTGATAAACAAGACTCCTAAAACTCAAAAAGAAGTTGACGACATTAGAAAAGAGCTTTTTGAAAATTTGCCTTTTTATGACAATCTACTCTACAATAAAAAAACAGGAACAGTTCAGTCTGCAATCTATATTAAGAAAGACCTTGTTAATACCCCGCAACGTAGAGATTATATTTTTGATGTTTTAATCCCTACCATACAAAAATTTGAAACTGACAACAATTTAAATGTTCGGGTTTCGGGCATGCCGTATATTAGAACCTTAAATTCTCAAAACATTCAAGATGAGATTTTATTGTTTGTATTAGGTGCCCTCGGAATCACAGCCATTATTTTTTACTTCTTCTTCCGTTCGTACAGAGCCACCTTTATTACCTTATCGGTAGTAATGATCGGTGTGGTTTGGGCCTTCGGGTTTATTGGATTGTTTCAGTATGAAATTACCGTTTTAACCGCCCTAATTCCTCCATTGATCATTGTTATTGGAGTGCCCAATGCGGTTTTCTTAATTAATAAATACCAGCAAGAAGTTAAGAAGCACGGAAATCAAGCAAAGAGTTTGCAACGAGTTATTTCTAAGGTAGGAAATGCCACCTTAATGACCAATATTACTACAGCGTCTGGTTTTGCCACCTTCGTTTTTGTAAAGAGTCAATTGCTAAGAGAGTTTGGAATTATTGCGTCTATCAACATCGTTTGTATCTTTATTTTAGCCTTGTTGATTATTCCGATCATTTATAGTTTTATGCCACTTCCTAAGAAGAAACATTTAAACCATTTAGAGAAACAGTGGATAGAAAATGTGGTTAATTGGATGGAAAAAATGGTGAGAAATAACAGAATCGCCATCTATATTACTACGGTAATCATCATCATTTTTGGAATTATTGGTATCTATCAAATCCGTGTCTCTGGGAGTCTAATTGAAGACATGCCTAAGGGAAAAGATTTTTATAAAGACATCAAGTTTTTTGAGAGTGAGTTTGGCGGTATCATGCCCTTAGAGATTTTGGTAAACACCAAAAAAGAAAATGGGGTTATGAAATTGGCGACCCTTAAGAAAATGGAAAAAATCAATGAGGTTATTGAACAATTTCCAGAGCTTTCAAAACCGCTTTCTGTTGTAAATCTGGTTAAATACTCGAAACAAGCCTATTATAAAGGGAACCCTAAATACTACCAGCTTCCGACTTCGCAAGAACAAAATTATATTTTTGCCTTTACTCAAAATTCTGATGGCAACTCTAAAATGCTGAATAATTTTGTCGATTCTACTGGACAATATGCAAGAATCACCACTTTTATGAAAGATGTGGGGACTGATAGAATGGATGATATTCAAAGTAGATTGCGAGCCATTATCAACAAAGAATTTGAAGCAGATACCTATGAAGTAACCCTAACTGGTAAGGCTTTGGTCTTTTTAAAAGGAACCAATTATCTGATAAAAAATCTAATCATCTCTTTGTCATTAGCCATACTCTTGATTGCAATTTTTATGGCGTGGATGTTTAGATCGTATCAGATGATCTTAATTTCTATCTTACCCAACATCTTACCTTTGTTAATCACAGCAGGGTTAATGGGCTTTTTAGGCATCCCTATCAAACCATCTACCATCTTAGTTTTTAGCATTGCCTTTGGAATCTCTGTGGATGATACCATTCATTTTTTAGCAAAATACAGGCAAGAACTGCAAGCGAATAACTGGAAAATCAATCGTTCTGTATATAGTGCACTGAGAGAGACGGGAGTGAGTATGTTTTACACCTCCATTGTGTTGTTTTTTGGCTTTTTAGTGTTTACCATCTCTAGTTTTGGAGGTACCATAGCCTTAGGCGGTTTGGTCTCTGTAACGCTATTGTTTGCGATGGTTTCTAACTTATTGCTACTACCCTCTTTGTTGCTTTCTTTCGAAAAGAAAATTTCGAACCAAAAAGTGTTTAAGGAACCTAGTATGAAAATACTTCCTCCTAAGGAAGAAAAGGGCTAAATCTATCGCTTAAGAAGCCTTATACTCGATAGCAAAATCAGCAGGGTTTTCTACCTAATTATTGATGCTTCTTTCATTGCTCGATATCTCTTAAAAAAGTATCTTTGTATTTACCATAAGGCATGGTAATCAATATAAATAAATATTTTAGAGAGATGATTACAAGGACTGTTTCAGACTTATTAAAAGCAGAACTTTTATTACAAGAAGTTTCGTTAAAAGGTTGGGTTAGAACATTTAGAAGCAATCGATTTATTGCATTAAATGATGGATCTACCATTCATAATATTCAATGTGTAATTGATTTCGAAAGCACCAACGAAGAAACTTTAAAAAGAATCAATACAGGTGCTGCCATTGCAGTGCAAGGGACATTGGTAGAAAGCCAAGGACAAGGACAGGCCGTAGAAATTCAGGTGAGCTCTATAGAGATTTTAGGAGATTCAAACCCTGAAGAATACCCAATACAACCAAAAAAACACAGTCTAGAGTTTTTGAGAGAAAATGCACATTTGCGTGTTCGTACAAACACCTTTAGTGCAGTAATGAGAGTTCGATCAAAGCTATCATTTGCCGTACATCAGTATTTTCAAAACAATGGTTTTAACTATGTAAATACACCAATCATTACAGGTTCTGATGCTGAAGGAGCAGGAGAAATGTTTAAGGTGAGTGTTTTTGAGCCGAATAAGGCTCCTAAAACTGAAGATGGCGCTATTGATTATGCCAAAGATTTTTTTGGAAAAGAGACCAACTTAACGGTTTCTGGACAATTAGAAGCAGAGACCTATGCCATGGCCTTGGGGAAAGTATATACTTTTGGCCCTACCTTTAGAGCAGAAAACTCAAATACCACAAGACATTTGGCAGAGTTTTGGATGATAGAACCAGAGGTTGCCTTTAATGACTTAGATGCAAACATGGATTTGGCAGAAGATTTTATTAAATCGGTCTTGTCTTATGTTTTAGAAAACTGCAAGGATGATTTGGCTTTTTTAAATGATAGACTGAGCCAAGAAGAAAAGAGCAAACCTGAAGCAGAGCGCAGTGAAATGACGCTGATCGAAAAATTGAACTTTGTTGTTGAAAATAATTTTAAAAGAGTTAGCTATACGGAGGCCATCGATATTTTAAGAAACTCAAAACCTAACAAAAAGAAGAAATTTCAATATCCTATTAACGAATGGGGCGCTGATTTACAATCTGAGCACGAGCGTTTTTTAGTAGAGAAACACTTTAAATGTCCGGTAATATTATTTGATTACCCAGCAAATATTAAAGCGTTTTATATGCGTTTAAATGAAGATGGTAAAACCGTTAGAGCCATGGATGTTTTGTTTCCAGGAATTGGAGAAATCGTTGGAGGTTCTCAAAGAGAAGAACGTTTAGAGGTTCTTAAAGAGAAAATGGAGGCCTTGGGTATTGATGAAAGAGAATTGTGGTGGTATTTAGACACTCGTAAATTTGGAACCGCTGTGCATGCTGGTTTCGGTTTAGGCTTTGAGCGTTTGGTTCAGTTTACTACCGGAATGGGAAATATTAGAGACGTTATACCGTTTCCGAGAACTCCACAAAATGCAGAGTTTTAATTAAAAATCAAGGTAAAATAGGCAATGCTAAAGCAAAGTTTAAATTTTAAACTATTACAGAAATTATCTCCACAACAAATTCAGTTGATGAAGTTAATTCAGTTGCCTACGCAAGCATTTGAGGAGCGATTAAAACAAGAAATCGAAGAGAATCCAGCGCTGGATACAGGTAAAGACAATACTGATAATTCAGATGATGATTTTCAGAATGAATACGATGATGATATAGGAAATGAAAAAATTGAAGCTGATGATATTAATATCGATGAGTATTTAAGTGATGATGAGGTTCCAAGTTATAAAACTCAAGCCAACAACTACTCCTCTGATGATGAAGACAGAAACATGCCTTATGAAGCAGGAACTAGTTTTCATCAATCTTTAACCAATCAGTTAAATACCTTTCGGATGACTGATGAAGAAAGACTCATTGCAGAGTTTTTAGTAGGCAGTATTGATGATAGTGGCTATATACGAAGAGAGCTTTTAGATTTGGTCGATGACCTAGCCTTTACTCAAAATGTCTTTACAGAAGAAAAAAAGGTGACTGAAGTTTTGACCAATGTGGTTCATAAATTAGACCCTAATGGTGTAGGTGCTCGAAACCTAAAAGAGTGTTTAATGATTCAACTAAAATCAAAACCACTTGAGAAAATTAGATCGTTAACGATAGACATCCTAGAGAATTCTTTTGATCCGTTTGTAAAAAAACACTACTCAAAATTAATGGAGCGTTATTCCATTACTGAGGAGGATTTAAAATTAGTAATCAAAGAGGTAGAAAAGCTCAACCCAAAACCAGGAAGTTCTTACGCTGGAAATAATAAAATTGCAGAACAAATTGTTCCTGACTTTTCCATACGAATCATTGATGGTGAATTAGATCTTACCTTAAATTCTAGAAATGCACCAGAATTGCATATCTCTAGAGACTATAGCAATATGCTTCAAGGCTATCAAGAGGCCAAGGAGAAAAGCAAATCTCAAAAAGAAGCGGTAAGTTTTATCAAGCAAAAATTGGATGCGGCTAAATGGTTTATCGATGCCATTATCCAAAGACAACAAACCTTAATGATTACCATGAATGCGATTATGCATTATCAATATGAGTATTTCTTAACTGGAGATGAACGCAAGCTAAAACCGATGATTCTTAAAGATATTGCAGATACCATACATATGGATATCTCTACCGTATCTAGAGTGGCTAATAGCAAGTATGTGGCTACCCCATATGGTACCAAATTAATCAAAGAATTTTTCTCTGAGTCAATGAAAAATGATCAAGGAGAAGATGTGTCTACTCGAGAAATTAAAACTATTTTAGAGACTGTTATTAAAAAGGAAGACAAAAGAAAACCATTAACAGACGACAAATTAGCTGCTGTACTTAAAGAAAAAGGCTATCCTATTGCACGAAGGACTATTGCTAAATACAGAGAACAATTAGACATTCCGGTAGCGCGATTGCGAAAAGAAATTTAACGAGGATGAAGTTTTATAAATTCATATCGGTTCTTTTACACCCAATTGTGATTCCTACTATTGGGATCCTACTTTTTTTATTGCTCAATCCAAACCCAATGGTACTTCAGAGACAGTATGTGCTTATTAGCATCGTTTTTTTTGCAACCTATATTATTCCGATAACGGCCTTAGTCATATTAAAAGCCATAGGTACTATAGAAAGTTATCAAGTTCATAGTATCAAAGAACGAAAAATTCCCTTGATTATGATGCTGATAATTTTTAGCATACTTGGGAGGCTCTTCTACAATATTACTGATTTTAAAGAATTGGGACTGCTTTTCTATGGGACAGATTTAGCCTTAGCCGTGGTATATTTCTTATTTCAACTAAAAATAAAAACAAGTATACACATACTCTCTATGAGCAGTACCATTGCTTTTGTGTTAATTGTCACAACTATAAACGGTATTAGTGCACTGCCTATTATTGCCATATTATTTGCCTTAACAGGAATTCTTGCAAGTGCTCGACTGCACTTAAAAGCACACACTCCTTTAGAAATATACTTAGGTTTTGCTTTGGGCTTTTGTTCTCAGATAAGCCTATATTATCTTTTATAGGATATAAAAAATTAATCCCATCCTCAAAATTTTTGAATTGATCGTTGTGGTTCCTACGGCAGCATCCTTTAACAAAGGTGTTAGCCCATAATACACATACAAATTGAAAGAAGAATATCCTGTAGATAAGGTGATTCCATATTGAAATTTATTAAACCGATCTACATTGGCATAGGTCTGCGTTCCTGTGGTAGTTTCAAAAGAAAATTCATTTTTAATATTGTAAGAAAATTTGACCCCAGCATAAATACGCCAAAATTTATATCGATTGGCTGTTGAGGTTCTCCATCGAAACTCTAAGGGAACATCGATGCAGTTTAAGCTTAAAGGATTGGTGCTTTCTATAGCATCTACAGTAAACACCGGCTGGTTGTTAACCTCAGAAATCTTGAAACCATGATTAAACGAATCATAAGAATAGCCTACACCCACACCCAAAGCCAAATGGCCACTTTTAACCAAAGGAATGTCTCGAATATACCCGAAACCAATTCCATAAGAAAAACCACTACTTCTAAGAACTTCTGGTTGATTATGATATTGATTATAACTAACCGTTAGATACAATTGATCTTCTAAATAACGGTCACCCGTTCTCAGCGAATCTTTTTGAGAAAAAGCGAAGCTTGTTATAAAAAACAAAGACAGAACTAAAAGTTGTTTCATAAAATAGGAGACTATACGTATGAATGATAAAGATAGTATTTTTGAATAAAAAAAGGCAATCATAATCTATGATTGCCTTTTATTCTTATAATAAGAAGTTTTTACTTTTTAATGTCGTTTCCTTTTTGTGTTGAAAGACTCAATTTCAAAGCATTTACATCTCTTAATTTTAATTTAATATCAGATATCGTACCTACACTAGATTCTTTATCTGCCTTTATAGAAACCGTCATAAAAGGAATCTCTACCTCTGACACTTGAATTCTTTCATTTAAAATAAAAGCAGGAACATCTTCTGCAGTGGCGATTTTATCGTTTAACTGTATCTTATCTCCTTTTCCTTGTTTCTCTGTTTTTGCTTTACCAACATAAATTGTGCTTACCAAACTTTTACGTTCTAACTTCTTAATCTCCGTTGCACTTGGAAGTTTAGGAGTTTGAATCTTTAGTTCAGTTTCTCTCATCGTAGTTGTCACCATAAAGAAAAACAATAACATAAATACAATATCTGGTAAGGCAGCCGTATTTACAGCTGGCATTCCTTTTTTCTTTTTTCCAAATTTAGACATAATTGTTAATTTTTAGATGATTAATTTGACGTTGGTTCTGCATCCGAAATAATTTGAGGATATGCAGTTTTGATATCTTCAACTTTACTCTTCAATTCATCATTGCCTTTATCATTAGAATAGGCGTCTTCTAACGCTGAAAAAGACATTCCATAACGTTCCATACTCAATCTGTTTCTAAGCTCTGTATATGCCTTTAACAATTCGTTCTGTACCTGAACATAAGTTTCATACTTCGTTGTTCTATTTGTTTGAACCGAAATAATTGCTTTGTTTGGATGATCCGATGAATCTGGACTTTTATCTCCTTTACAATAGGTACAAGGACCTGTTGAAACTCCATTCTCAACTTTCCCTTCTCCTCCTCCGTTATCAATAAATTTAAGTGCTGCGGCTTTTAAATCTTGCAATTTCATTGCTTCATTTTCTACCAACAACTCATTATTTCCATTAATATTTACTTCGAAAATATTTTTCTCCTTAATAATTGGAGGAACATAATCTTTTGGTGGTTTTTCAGATAACTTCTTAGAAATACCTGAATCAACATCCATCGTAGTTGTTACTAAGAAGAAGATAAGTAGCAAGAAAGCAATATCTGCCATCGAACCTGCATTAATTTCCGGGTTTTCTCTTCTTGCCATATTGTTTTATTTTATAAGTCCTTTTACAATGTCTACTACAAACAGTCCTAAACCAATAGCACCTAAGACAACACTGTATCTAATTCCTGTATCAACCCACTTGCTAATAGCGCCTGCATCACCACTATTAATGGTTGCTTGCCAATCTTTGTTTCCAACAGCATCTACAAGAGAAGTGTCTTTAGAAAACATATAAGATACTGCGAAGATGACACCTAAAATAACCAAACTTAGCAAAGTCTTTTTTAAACTTTCTGGGTTTTTTACCAAATTCACCACTGAAAAAATTACAGCTGATGCAATAGTAAGAACCAGTACGATTATTGAAAATGTTACAAAGGGTGAAATTGTACTTCCTTGAACAACAGGATCCGATTTTATTGCATCCTCACCATAATTAACAATCATGATAAAGAAATAAAAACCGATTACCGAAATTACCGCGGCAACACCTGTTAATATTTTAGTTAATTTACTCATTTTTATTATTTTTTATATTTTACTAATAAGTCTACCAAAGAGATTGAAGCATCTTCCATGCTGTTTACAATACTATCTACCTTAGAAACGATATAGTTATAAAAAATCTGTAAAATAATCGCTACGATCAATCCAAATACTGTAGTTAAAAGAGCTACTTTAATACCCCCTGCTACAACTCCCGGAGAAATGTCATTCGATTGTTCAATAGAGTCAAAAGCAGAAATCATACCAATAACTGTCCCCATGAACCCCAACATCGGTGCCAAAGCAATAAACAATGATAACCAAGAGATGTTTTTCTCTAAAAGCCCCATTTGAACTCCACCGTAACCTACTACTGCTTTTTCTGCTGCATCTACACCTTCGTCCATTCTGTCTAAACCTTGGTAAAAAATTGAAGCTACTGGTCCTTTTGCATTTCTACAAACTTCTTTAGCAGCATCTACTCCACCTGAATTTAAGGCCTCATCAACTTTAGAAATTAATTTCTTAGTGTTGGTGGTTGCCATGTTTAAATAAATGATTCTTTCGATAGCAATAGCCAATCCTAAAATTAAGGCTACTAATACAATCCCCATAAATTCTGGACCCCCCTCTATGAAACGAGTTTTCAATTGTTGGTGAAAAGTTTTCTCTGCTACTTCTTGTGCAACGGTTGATTGAATAGCTCCAAAAAACACGAATCCTGCTACTGTTAGGATATTTACTACTTTTTTCATCTTTGTTATAATTAATTTTTAATAGTTAACGGGTTAAAGATATTAATTTAAATTTCAATAAAGCAAATGTCTAATTCAGAATTTAAAAATTACATCTATCAAACTCTATAAATAAACGCTTCACCGTTTTGAGAGTGCCAATTAACAAAAAATTGTTGATTCCATAAAAAAAAATCAAGGTTTTTATGGCAAAAAATACATTTTAAACGGTTTTTATGTAAAAAGGATAAAAATGTTAACGTTTTGTTAACAATTACGCAGTAGAATTAAGCCTTTAGGCTTCAATTTCTCCTCGCAAAGAACGCTCAAAAACAGTCTTAAAATTGGTCACTTCTGCTTTTTGACCTAATAAATACATCAACTTTGCAATGGCAGATTCTGTCGTCATATCTTTCCCGTTTATAACACCAATGTTTTTCAACTCAACACTGGTTTCATAATGTCCCATAATAACACTTCCACTGACACACTGTGTTATATTGACAATATGTATGCCATTTTTTATTGCGGTCTCTAAGAGCTCAATAAACCAAGGATAGGTGGGCGCATTCCCTGAGCCATAAGTTTCCAAAACAACGCCTTCCAACTCTGGAATTTCTAAGATACTCTTTACAACCGGCTCTGTAATCCCTGGAAATAATTTTAAAACAACCACATGCTCATTGAGCTTTTTTCGAACAATTAAATCCTGATTTCTGTGTTCAGGCACATGCAATAAGCTTTCATTAAAATGTAAATGAACGCCACTTTCGGCCAAAGGCGGATAATTTAATGAAGCAAACGCTTCAAATTGCTCTGCATTTACTTTGGTCGTTCTATTGGCTCTATATAATTTATATTCAAAATACAAACAGACTTCAGAAACCATCGGATATCCTTCATCATCCTTAGCACAGGCAATTTCTATAGAAGTAATTAAATTTTCTTTGGCATCGGTTCTTAAATGGCCAATAGGTAATTGAGACCCTGTAAATATGATCGGTTTTTCTAAGTTCTCTAACATAAAACTCAAGGCAGAAGAGGTATATGACATGGTATCTGACCCAGTTAAAACCACAAAACCATCAAATTCTTTATAGTGTTGCTCAATAACATCCGCAATCATTCTATAATAGTCTGTGTTCATATTTGATGAGTCAATAGGCTCATCAAAAGAATAGGTATCAATACTGCAATCTAATTGCTGCAATTCTGGAATTCTATCTAACAGCTTTTCAAAATTAAAGGCCTTTAGGGCATTGGTCTTATAATCTTTAATCATACCAATGGTTCCACCGGTATAGAGTAATAGTATTTTTGGAACGTTTGTCATTTTGGCATTGTTTATTCTAAAAAGTAAATTTGGAATACTTTATGCTGTAAATTTATCAAGAATAATTGAATATTAAATACTTTATAGACGATAGGATTTTACATTTTAATTGGAATCATTTCTTTGGTAAATTGGGCAATTAGCAA
>CBFHUV010000022.1:0-22371 GCA_965659055.1 Polaribacter sp. | reverse complement strand
CGTATACAATCCGGTTATTTTAAAACGATTTACACCTGTCTGGAATGCTCCCGAACAATTGGCGATTGCTTTGCCATTTTACGAAAGTTTGGAGAGAAAATTTAGTTCAAAATTTGACACAAAATTTATTACCAAAAAAGTATTTAAAAGTATTGAAGACCAAAATAATTGGTTCTTGGCAGTAGATAAACCAGTAATCTCTGATTATATGGATCCGGTCATATCTCATGAAAAACACAATGGGGTAGTTGCAGATTTCGGTTTTGGACAGTTACAAGGCACAGGTCGAATAGACACTGAAAAACTGGTCCAAACCTATAGGGATTATTTAAGGCAAGAAGAAAAAATATACTTTGAAAAGTTTGATTATGATGCGGTTCAAATCGAAAAGGATCATCTTGTTTACAAAGAACTAGTTGCTTCTCATATCGTTTTTAGTGAAGGATATGGAATGCTTCACAATCCGTTTTTTAATTACTTGCCATTAAAGGAGGCGAAAGGAGAGTTGATTACCATTCATGCGCCTGATCTTAAAATTGATTTTTTATTAAAATCAAGTCTTTTTGTGTTGCCACTTGGCGAGAGTTATTATAAAGTGGGTGCAACCTTTAATTGGACTGATAAAACTTCTGACCCAACTGAAGAAGGGAAAATGGAATTGGTAGAAAATTTGAAAAAGGTTGTAGACGTGCCGTATACCATTGTTGGTCAATCGGCAGGAATTCGGCCAACTGTCAAAGACCGTAGACCGCTCGTTGGAATACATCCTCAGTACAATAAACTTCTAATTTTAAATGGTTTAGGAACTAGAGGCGTTATGATAGCTCCAGTAGTTGCTAAAAATTTATTTGAACATATAGAAAATGGCGCTGACCTTGATCCCGAAGTGGATATCAAACGATTTAATTAGTGTTTCTCTTTACACGTTTTTGGATCAAAGCTAATAAACATATTAATCCAAAGAATTCTTGAAAGCCTAAGATTCATAGGCATCATAATAAGTAAAACCACAAAGATTGCTGCAAAGGAAGTAAGTAATTCAGCATGAAACAACAAGGTACTTATTACAAATACAGCAATGGATAAACCCACCGTAATTCCATAATTTACATACATAGCCCCATAATAAAAAGACGGTTCTAACATGTATTTTAGTTGGCAATTCGGGCAATTTGAATGAAGTTCTGTAATTTTTTTAGGTGAATAACTGAGTTTGTGTTTAAAGAATTCTCCCTCGTGACATCTTGGGCATTTGTTGTTTGTAATACTGTAAAGTTTTGTCCCTTTTTTAAACATGATGAATGTATTTTTTTACCTAGCTTTGCATTCAGCAAAAATACAATAATTTCATGTTAAACGTACATAATTTATCAGTGACATTTATGGGTACTGATTTATTCGCAGGAATCACTTTTAAACTAAATAAGGGCGATAGAATTGGATTGATTGGGAAAAATGGCGCAGGAAAATCTACCTTATTAAAAGTGCTTGCTAAAGATATCGAAACCAGCGGTGGTACCATGGCTTTTGATAAAGATGTGCGCATCGGTTTTTTAAGACAAGATATTGATTTTGTTGAAGGGAGAACTATTTTAGAAGAAGCGTATCAGGCCTTCGAAGAGATCAAAGCGATTGAGTTAAAGTTGGATGAAATTAACAATCAATTAACGACACGGACAGATTATGAAAGTGAAAGCTACCATCAACTAATTGTTGATTTAACAGATCTTACAGAGCGTTATGAGCTATTGGGTGGATATAACTATCAGGGAGATACAGAAAAAATTCTTCAAGGTCTTGGATTTCAAAGAGAAGATTTTGACAAACTAACAGATACTTTTTCTGGTGGATGGAGAATGCGTATAGAATTGGCCAAATTGCTTTTGCAAAACAATGATATATTATTATTGGATGAGCCGACGAACCACTTGGATATTGAGTCTATAATTTGGTTGGAAAATTTTTTAAAGGGCTATTCTGGAGCGATAGTTTTAGTTTCTCACGATAAAATGTTTTTGGACAATGTAACCAATAGAACTATTGAGATTTCTTTGGGGCAGATCTATGATTATAAAAAACCTTATTCTCAATTCTTATTATTGAGAGGGGAGATTAAAGAGAAACAATTACAAGCTCAAAAGAATCAGGATAAAGAAATAAGACAAAAACAATTGCTCATTGATAAGTTTAAAGCCAAGGCCAGTAAGGCTTCAATGGCTCAATCTTTAATGAAGCAGTTGGATAAGGTAGAACGCATAGAGGTAGATCAAGATGACAATGCGACCATGAATATTCGATTTGCTATTTCTAAAGAACCAGGAAAGATTATTGTAGAAGCCGAAGGAATGAGCAAGAGCTACGGCGATAAGTTGATTTTAGACAATGTTAATTTGTTGATTGAAAGAAACAGTCGAATTGCTTTTGTTGGACAGAATGGTCAGGGGAAATCGACCTTAGCAAAAATGTTGGTGGGTGATATTCCTTTTAAAGGCCATTTAAAACTTGGGCACAATGTACAGATTGGCTATTTTGCTCAAAATCAGTCAGAGCATTTACCTCCTGATAAAACGGTTCTCGAAATTATGGAAGATGCTGCAACCGATACAAATCGTGCTCGAGTAAGAGATCTGTTAGGGTCCTTTTTGTTTGGTGGAGATGCGGTCGATAAAAAGGCAAAGGTACTTTCTGGAGGAGAAAGAAATCGTTTGGCATTGTGTAAATTATTGCTATCTCCTTTCAATGTTTTGATTATGGATGAGCCAACAAACCACTTAGACATTGCCTCTAAAAATGTTCTAAAGCAGGCTTTATTAAACTTCAATGGGACCTTGATATTAGTTTCTCACGATAGGGATTTCTTGCAAGGATTAACCAATACAGTCTATGGATTTAAAGATAAGGTCATCAAAGAATATTTAGGAGATATCGACTATTTCTTGGAGCAGCACAAAATGGAAAATTTACGTGAGGCTGAAAAAAGAACTGTTATTAAGGTTGCTAAATCTGAGAATTCAGGATCTCAGGTAAACAAGGGAGAAGAAAAAGAGATTAAAAAATTAAAAAATAAGTTGTCTAGTATAGAGTCTGAAATTACAGATTTAGAAACCCAAATAGAGAACATGGATTTTGAATTGGAACAACATTATGATGAAGTTTCTACTAGACCCAATTTTTTTAAAAATTACGAAGCAAAAAAAGCTAAATTAGAGATTTTGTTAGAAGAATGGGAATCTATAGAATCTCAAGTAGCAGAGATTTCTTAAATTACCACATGTTTATTGACGAGAATCAAATTCAAAACCAAGCTGTTTTCCCCTCTTTTTTGAACGATCCTTCGGTTGAGGTATATGTAAAAAGAGAAGATCAAATCCATCCATTGGTTTCTGGAAATAAATTTAGGAAACTAAAGTATTCGCTTTTGGAAGCTAAAGAAGAAGGCTATACAACTGTTTTAACCTTTGGAGGTGCTTTTTCAAACCATATTGCAGCTACGGCTGCTGCTGGTAAACTTTTAGGTTTTCAAACTATCGGTGTGATTAGAGGCGATGAGTTGGCCAATGATTTAAGTTTGACGCTAGCTCAAAACGCAACACTGCGCGAAGCCAATAACAATGGAATGCAATTGCATTTTGTAAATCGCGAAGTATACAGATCAAAAGAAAATCAACACTTTATAAATTTTTTAAAGAATCAATTTGGTGATTTCTATTTAATTCCAGAAGGAGGGACTAGTGAGCTTGCCGTTAGAGGATGTGAGGAAATTTTAACAAAAGAAGACGAAAAATTCGATTATATTTGTGTAGCTGTTGGGACTGGAGGAACCATTTCGGGATTAATTAATAGTTCCAAAGATCATCAGCATATAATAGGGTTTCCTGTATTAAAAGGAGATTTTTTAAAAAGAGAAATTGAAAAACGCGTTCTAAAAAGAGACAATTGGCATTTGGAAGAAGATTTTCATTTTGGAGGTTATGCCAAAAGCCAACCAGAATTAATTTCTTTTATGAATCAGTTCTTAAAGGAAACAGGGATTCAATTAGATCCTATTTATACGGGGAAAGTTTTTTATGGATTGTCAGAAATGATTAAAAACAAAAAAATTAAAACTCCGTGTAAAATTTTAGTAATTCACACAGGAGGGCTTCAAGGAATTGAACCTTTCAATAAAGTTTTAGAAAAGAAACAACAAGAAACCATTAAGGTGATATGAAATTTAAATTGTATTTTTTAATCGTACTTGTCTCCTTATTTTTTATAAGTTGTGGAGGAAAGAAGTCGGTTATAAAATCGAAAAATAGATCTACCTCTAAATCGAAAACTTTTGTTGAAAAAGAAGATGTGGCTTTAAAAAGGTTGCCTTCTGTCAATCAAGCTTCACATGTAAAAAAGCTTAAAAGGAAAAGTGATGATTTAAATAAGAACACCTTAGATTATATAAAGACCTATGCTCCCTTAGCAGTCGTTAAGATGCATGAGTATAAAATTCCAGCAAGTATCTCATTGGCCCAAGGTATTTTAGAATCTGGAAGTGGGCAAAGTACTTTGGCAAGAAAATCAAACAATCACTTTGGAATTAAATGTCATACTGGTTGGGGTGGAGAAAGAGTTTATCATGATGATGATGAAGATGATGAATGTTTTCGAAAGTACAAGTATGTATCGAGCTCTTACAATGATCACTCTGATTTTCTAACGACAAGAAGACGTTATGCGTTTTTGTTTAAAATAAAGAACAATGATTACAAGGCTTGGGCGAAAGGTTTGAAGAAAGCGGGTTACGCTACAGATAGAAAGTATCCTGAGAAATTGATTTACATTATAGAGACCTATAAATTGTATGAATTTGACAAAATAGGAAAAAGAGATTTAAAAAAGCTCAAAGCCGATCCCATAGAGGTTACACCTGTTGAAAAAGAAGTGGTTGTTGCTACTACAGATGCTGCTGAAGCGCATACTGTTCAAAAAGGGGATACCTTATATTCAATTGCTAGGAAATATGGGACAACTGTAGCTCTTATTAAAAAGTTAAACAAATTAAAAGACAACCATTTAGATATTGGCCAAAAATTGATTTTAAAATGAGTATTATAAAAGCAGTGAGAGGTCATTTTCCTCAGATCCCTTCGGATTGTTTTGTGGCAGAAAACGCAACAATTGTTGGAGAAGTAAGCCTTGGGAAGGATTGCAGTGTTTGGTATAATGCTGTAATTAGAGGTGACGTACACTATATAAAAATAGGCAATAAGGTGAATATTCAAGATGGTGCTGTTATTCATGCCACCTATCAAAAATCACCTACAACTATTGGGAATAATGTATCAATTGGACACAATGCAATTGTACATGGATGCACAATACATGATAATGTTTTAATTGGAATGGGCAGTATAGTAATGGATGATTGCATCATTGAGAGCAATTCTATTGTTGCAGCTGGTGCGGTGCTTACTAAAAACACACATGTTAAGAGCGGAAGCATCTATGCTGGAGTTCCAGCAAAAAAAGTTAAGGACGTTTCTCAAGAATTACTTTCTGGGGAAATTCATAGAATTGCAGACAATTATATTACTTATTCTGGTTGGTTGAAAGAAAATTTAGATCAAAAATAAAACCCTGTAAAGAAATTCTTTACAGGGTTTTCGCGGTATTAATCAATCAATCAAATAAATAAATAAATAAATACACTATTTCTTAACGACCTCTTCCCGGTCTCTTTTGATTGGCCATTTTATTTTTAGCCATTCGGTTTTTTGTCATTTTATTCTTAGCCATTTTCATTTTTCCATTTCTCATTTTTTTGAATTTTTCATACTGAACTGGCGTTAATATTTTTTGCATCTTATTTTGAAAATCAAGTTGTGCATCCAACGCTTTGTTTTGGCTTTCGAAATCTGCTACTGGTCGCATTCTTTGCATACTTCCTTTTTGAATTTTACCATCTTTTACTGCTGATGCCACTCTTCTTTTAAAGTCTGCTTGATCTTTGCTTTCTGTCTTTATTTTTGCCAATTCAGTTCTGGTACCGGCTCTTTCTTTCATCATTTTTTGTACCATCGCAGCTCTTTCTTTTCCTTTAACAGCGTACAAATTAGAAACCTTTTTCATTTGATCTTTGGTAAGATCCAATTGTAAAGCCATTTTCTTTACAGCTAATGTGGTTCTTTGTTCTGGAGTCAAATTAGATCCCATTTGGGCTCTGTTTGGTCTTTGTGCTTGTGCGGTAAATGTAAAAGCAAAAACTACGACTAAAATGCTTGCTATATTTTTCATCTTTTTGTTTTTTTAAGTTATTATTTTGTTTGCCTCTTTGACTATAGATTTTTTAAAAGGTTTAACTTTGTATTGTTTTTTAACAAGGGATTAACAAAATATAAGTTTATGATTAAGAAGTTATTACTGCTATTGCTATTGTTTTCTGGGGCTGTATCCGCACAAGATTCAATTCAAGTCAATTTAAAGAATCCTTATGCAACCATTCATACACATTTGTATTTTTTACAGTCAGACTCTTATCAACCAGAGAAATCTGCAAAAAGTATTTTGCCTCAATCCACGAAGGACCCTGTAAGAACTGCTATTCGTCTTAAGAAAATTTTGGATGGAAAAGGCTTATTTATTGATTTTAATACAATCCCAAACAACCCAAATTTCAAGGATAGTACATTGGTTGCAAAACCGAATAAATATGTTCCATTTCCTGTTAGGATGCCTACTATTTATGTAGAAAAAGTGCAGGGTAATTGGTATTATTCCATAGAAACAATTCAAAATGTAGATCGTTTGTACGAAGAAGTATACCCTTGGTATATAGAGAAGTTACAAAATTTATTACCTCAGTTTGACAATAAGAAAATTCTAGGAATCGAATATTGGCAATTATTGGCATTAGGGCTTTTATTTGCATTGTCGTATTTGGTGTTTTTATTCGTTAAACGAATTGCTTTTTTTATTCTACTAAAAATTCAATATAGTATTATACATGTAAAGAATATCGGAATCAATACGGTCTTGAAAAAGTTAGCGCATCCTATTAGTTTGCTCATGGCATTACTACTTATAGATTTGGTTTTCCCTTCTTTACAGTTTAGTTTGGCAATTAACAAGTGGGTATTTTTATCAATTAATATAGCAGAAACTGTTTTTTGGATTTATATCTTCCTAAAGTTGGTAGATGTTACAATGAAAATTTATGGAGAGTTTACTGAAAGAACGCACAACAAGTTAGATGATCAATTGGTGCCTATTCTGCGCAATTTATTAACAGGTTTGGTCCTGTTTTTAGGGGGATTAAAAATGTTAACCCTTTTTGGGGTGAATCCGACAACCGTAATTGCTGGAGTTTCTATTGGAGGTTTGGCCTTGGCTTTAGCTTCCCAAGATACGGTTCGCAATCTCATAGGTACCATCATGATATTTTTAGACAAGCCATTTCATATTGGTGATTGGATAGAAGCAAGTGAGGTTGTTGGTACTGTAGAAGAGGTTGGCTTCAGATCAACAAGAGTGCGTGCAGCGGATACATCTATATTTCAAATTCCAAATAGTAAATTGGCGGAAATCGTTATAAATAATAAAGGATTGCGATTGTATAGACGTTATAATACCAATTTGGGAATTCGCTATGATACACCTCCAATCTTAATTGATGCCTTTGTAAAGGGAGTGCGAGAACTTGTCATTGCACACCCAGAAACCAGGTCAGAGTCTTATAATGTAGAGTTTAATGGTTTTGGTGATTCAGCACTCTTAATCATGGTGAATGTATATTTTAAATCGTTAGAATGGGGTACTGAACAATCTTCCAAACACCGATTGCATATGGCGATTGTTAAATTGGCCAAATCGTTAGGTGTAGAATTTGCCTTTCCTTCGACAACCGTTCAAATTGAGCAGTTTCCTGAGAAAAAGTCAATTGATATGCGATACAATATCAATCAAGAAGACATCGATGCTGCTGTGGCTCAAACCATAGAAGAGTTTAATAAAAACATCTATAAGGAAGAAGATTCTAGTGAAGACTCCTAAATAGGGGGCTAAAATAATGTGAGTAGTTGAATATTTTAAGAGATTTATTTCATAAAAAAAAGCCTCACCAATTGGTGAGGCTTTTTGATTTTATAACAAACATCTTATTTAGGGTCTAAAACCGCATCGATTTTTTCTACGATGTCTTTAAGATGATATCTAGTTAAGGTGTTTGCAGCAGAAGGAATTGCTTTTTTAACATCACCTTTAATTCTTTCTAGTTCTCCTCTCACGATAGACTTCACATCTGAAGCTCCTGAATCAGATTTCATTAGAGATCCCAATCGAGCGATATGGGCTCTTTGTAGGTTTCTTCTGTAAGTATCAATCGCTTTGTTTGAATAGATCTCTGACCAAACACCTTTTCTAATGTCTGACATCATAGATACTACCGTATAGGCTTTAGAACCATTTAACGTTTCGTTTTCAATCATACGAACCATTCTAGCGCCATTTAATAGACCTCCTAAGGCTCTGGTTTGGATTCCTTGAATACGATCCGTCACTCCAGAAAATTCTGTTCTTGCAATGATGTCTTTGTCGATTAACCAATTTGGGGTTTCAAAAACTTGCTTCACTAAATAGTTCATGCTATTTATTTGACGCTCTTTAGGAACATAAGTATATACAGCTCCTGATTGATCGGCAGTTTTGTTGTTTTCATAAATTCCACCAACATTCATGGCAACATGACCTGTGTATCTGTTAAACTGTGAAATTACATGTCCATACATTTCTTTTAAGTCAGAATAGTCTTCACCTTTTTTAGCAGTCCATTTGATTAAGTTTGGAACAATACGTTTTAAGTTGGCAACTCCATAGTTACTTGCTTTTACAGCATCATCTCCTAAGTCTTCTGTCTGTGCACTAGGGTCCACTCCTAATTGTCTACCAAAACGATATAGAGGATCTCCAGCATGTTCTAAAATCCAAGCATCCAAGGTTGGTTTTTCGGTAATTGCATTTGCATTTAAAATAGGGCGATATCCCCAAGAAATTGCATACTTATCGTAAACACCAATATTAGGCATCAAAGCAACATCTTTATCTCCTGGCTGCGCTACATAATTAAATCGAGCATAGTCCATAATTGAAGGAGCCGTACCATATTTTTTAGTAAACGCTGCAGAACGCAATGATTCTACTGGATAAGCAGAACTACTTCCCATATTATGAGGTAATCCAAGGGTATGGCCTACTTCATGAGAAGAAACGAATTTGATAAGCTCTCCCATAATTTCATCTCTAAATCCTACTCGTTGTGCTTCTGGATTGATGGCTGCAGTTTGAACAAAATACCAACCTTGTAATAAACTCATTACGTTGTGATACCAGTTAATGTCAGATTCTAAGATTTCTCCTGAACGAGGGTCACTTACGTGAGGTCCATTAGCATTTGGTATTGGAGAAGCTAAATAGCGCACTACAGAATAGCGCACATCTTCTGGAGACCATTCTGGGTCTTCTTCTTTAGTTGGAGGAGTTTTTGCAATAATTGCATTTTTAAATCCTGCTGCTTCAAAGGCAACTTGCCAATCTTCTATACCTTGCTTAATGAAAGGAACCCATTTTTCTGGAGTCGCTCTATCTATATAATAAACGATTTGTTTTTTTGGTTCAACCAGTTCTCCACGTCTAAATTTGTCAAGGTCTTCATCCTTTACTTCCAATCTCCAACGATCTAAATAGGTAACCGTTTTACTTTTTTGAACATCTAAACCATAGTCTGTTTGAGAGCGAGCAAACCATCCAACACGAGCGTCAAAATAACGTCTTTGCATTGGTACTTTAGGTAATAAAATCATTGAGTTACTCAATTCTAAAGAAATAGAACCTACATCTGCATTAGATGGTGCGGCACTTGCTACATAGGTTTTTACGTGGCGTATTTCAATATTTTGTGGGTAGCTGCTAATTCTGTCTATATAAGAACGAGCTGCATCCAGCCTAGAAATTTTATATCTGGTTCTAGATCTTGATGGAAATCCAATTGCTGCTACATCTGTGTTAAACAAAGCAGTAGCATTAATGACCGTAGTGTTGGCATCTTTATTAAATGCTTTTATAGGAAAAGCAAATAAGATCGGTTCAAAGTTAGAGTTTGCAACTGCTTCATGAATTGGAAGATTTTCATCGGCAACAATATCATGAGAAACAATTCTCAATAAAATCTTATTGTCATTTTTCTCCCATCTTAACACTTGTGTATTTAATTTTTGCCCACCAAAGTTAATCCCACTAGCGGTCTTTGCTATACGAGTTACCATAAGCATTTCTCTTCCTAACAAAGAGTCAGGAATTTCAAACAAATAGTCTTCGTCTTTTTTGTGGACACTAAACAAACCTGTGTCTGTTTTTGAGTCTTTAGTTACCACTTTATCGTATTCTAAAATGGCTCCTTTTTTAGGAGGGGCTGGTTTTGGCGTGACTACAGGAGTCGTAGCTTTCTTGTCGTTTTTTTTCTTGGTTTGAGCAGAGGCATCAACTACAAGGCCAAAAACAAATAAGATTCCTAGGAATCTTGAGAGTATTTTGTTTGTCATGATTTTTGTATAAAAATTAGTTAATTAAGCTGGTCAAGGTACTGATTAATAAAAAGCTAAATTCTTAAAGAAATGTTAAAGGAAGATACAATTTTGCCTTTAGATGGCTTCTCTGCCAAAACATTATCAAAAAGCAAATGGCTTCAGCAAAGAGACTGAATGAAAAAACCTTGGCAATTGGTATAGTCCTATACATTGTAATAATGGAGGAGTAAGCTTACATCTAGAGAAGGACGTATTAAACGAGTGCGAGTTTTCTAAATTCAACTCCTTACTGATTGTTGAATCTAAGGATAGACTAAAACAGAAAAAAGGAACTACAAAACTGTAATTCCTTTTTTTATTTCAATTTCATTGTGCCCTTATTAAACCATTTGAACGAATAAACCTTCTTCTGATTTAACCACCTTTGCCACTTTATTATTGGTAAGGTGCTTTATAGTTTTGTCCCATTTCTTATTGGACAAACCACTTTGTGTTTTTAACTCCTCTAAGTCAATTTTCTCTGCCTTTTCAATAATGGCCAGTACTGCTTTTTCATCTTCATTCAATTCAACGGTAATTGCTTGTTTCTCTGGTCTCATTTGCGGAAAGAACAATACTTCTTGGATAGATTGGTTGTTGGTTAAAAACATAATCAAACGATCCATACCTATGCCCATTCCAGAAGTAGGAGGCATTCCATATTCTAGGGCTCTTAAAAAATCGAAATCTATAAATTGTGTAGCTTCATCATCTCCTTTTTGGGCTAATTTTAGTTGGTGCTCAAAACGTTCTCTTTGATCTATAGGGTCATTTAATTCTGAATAAGCATTGGCTATTTCTTTACCACAAACCATTAGTTCAAAGCGTTCAGTCAATTCTGGATTTTCTCTGTGCTCTTTACATAAAGGGCTCATTTCTTTAGGGTAATCTGTGATAAACGTAGGTTGTATATAATTTCCTTCACATTTTTCACCAAAAATCTCATCGATTAATTTCCCTTTACCCATGGTAGCATCAACACTGATTCCCATTCCTTTGGCTGCAGCGCGAATTTGGTCCTCTGTTTTTCCGGTGATGTCAAAGCCTGTAAAGTGCTTTATAGAATCGGCCATAGTAACCCGTGCGTAAGGAGCTTTAAAATCGATCTCATGCTTTCCAAAAGTTGCTTTTGAAGTTCCGTTAACAGCGATGGCACAATGTTCTAATAATTGCTCGCAAAAGCTCATCATCCAATTGTAGTCTTTATAGGCCACATAGATTTCCATTGCGGTAAATTCTGGGTTGTGGGTTCTGTCCATGCCTTCATTTCTAAAGTTTTTAGAAAATTCATACACACCTTCAAATCCTCCAACAATAAGTCTTTTTAAATACAGTTCATTAGCGATTCTCATATATAAAGGAATGTCTAATGAATTGTGATGTGTAATAAAAGGTCTTGCAGCTGCACCTCCGGGGATGGGTTGCAATACAGGAGTTTCTACTTCAAAATAACCTGAGTTATTAAAAAAACTACGCATGGCATTAAACAACTTCGTTCTTTTTATAAAAACTTCTTTTACATGAGGGTTTACTACCAAATCTGCATAACGCTGTCTATAGCGCATTTCTGGATCGTTAAATTGATCAAAAGAATTGCCTTCTGCATCTGTCTTAGGCAAAGGTAAAGGCTTTAACGATTTACTTAATAAGGTAAAATTTTGAACTCGAACACTTTTTTCTCCTACTTGAGTCATAAATAACTCTCCTTCTATACCGACAAAATCACCGATATCTAGTAGTTTTTTATAGATTTCGTTATACAAAGTTTTGTCTTCACCTAAACAAATTTCATCTCTATTAAAATACACCTGTATTCTTCCTTCAGAATCTTGAATTTCTGCAAAAGAGGCCTTCCCTTGAATTCTTCTAGACATTAATCTACCCGCGATAACGACTTTCTTCCCAAGCTCGAAATTCGCTTTCAACTGTTTGGAATTGTCCGTAACTGGATAAAGGTCTGCTGGATAGGGGTTGATACCTAATTCGCGTAATTTGGAAAGTTTTTCTCTGCGTACAACTTCTTGTTCTGATAATTGCATAATACCTTTTCTTTATAAGGAGATTTGTGAAGGGTCAAAGATACAATCAATTACAGAATTAAGCAATGCACCAAGCCGCAGATTTTAGCACTTTTTAAGCAAATTTATTGCAGAATTAAAAATTCATCTTATATTTGTATGCTATTTTTTTTAAAAGTGGCAATTAGTTGTGTTGTTTTGGTACTTTCAAAAAAGTGCCTTGGTTTTGTTAACCAATGGAAAGCTACCCTGAGATGGGTCGCTTTTTTTTTGTCTTTCAATTAAAAGAAAGCCGCTTTGTGCTCCCATGCAGTGCTAAGGTACAACCAAGCAAAAGCAATACCCACTCCAAACTTGATTCCTGTAGACACAAAAAACCCCAATAAAGAGCCAAAAGATGCTTTGATAGCTCTATGTGTGTCTTTGTTATCGTGTAATAATTCTCCAAAGAAAGCACCAAGGAATGTACCGATGATAATACCGAACGGTATTGGAATTAAAAGCCCGATAAGCAATCCGATGGTAGTTCCATAAACACCATACTTGCTGCCGCCAAATTTTTTAGCGCCTATGGCCGGGATAAAATAATCGATGATATAGACAAACATGGCAATAGCAAAAGTAATGCTTAAAAAGGTGTAATTAGCAGGAACGGCCTTTGTATAATGTAAAAACAAAAATCCAACCCAACCCGTTAAAGGTCCTGGAAGCACAGGCAAAAAAGCCCCAATAATACCAAGAAAAATAAAGAGCAAGCCAATACTAAATAATAGTAGATCCATAAAACCTTTTTGTATAAGACGAAAATACGAAAACTTTGTTACCTGAAAATTTTAACTAAAAAATTAGTTTAAACTAAATATTTAGTTATATTTGTGACATAGAACTAAAAAAATAGTTGAATTATGGATAAACAATTAACAAAGGCAGAAGAACAAATAATGCAGGTTTTATGGGGTTTAGAGGTTGCTTCTGTAAAAGAAGTGATTGATCAATTACCAAATCCAAAGCCAGCATATAATACGGTTTCTACCATTATTCGAATATTGGAAACTAAAGAATTTGTAGGTCATCAACCAAAAGGTAGAGGCTATGTATACCATCCTTTAGTAAAGAAATCTTCCTATAGTAATCAGAGTTTGCAAAAAATTATGGATGGCTATTTTGGAGGTTCTTTTAAAAGCATGGTTTCTTTTTTCGTTCAGAAAAATGATATGGATGTTTCTGAATTGGAACATGTGCTAAGAGAAATTAATCAAAAAAAGGATTAGTTATGGCTACTTATATTATACAAGTAATGGTTATTCAGGTGCTATTTTTAGCCGTTTATGATTTCTTTTTAAGCAAAGAGACCTTTCATAACTACAATAGATGGTATTTGTTAGGGGCTCCAGTCTTGTCTTTTGTTTTACCTCTTGTTAAAATACCTAGTTTAGGTCAAACAGTATCTCAAGATTTTATGATGTATTTTCCAGAGGCTATTTTAGGCTCTCAACAGATGCCTTCGCAGACCGCAGCTAATGTTGTTAGTTCTATTAATTATACGAATGTAATTTATGGCATAGGAGCCGTGTTTTTTGCCATAGTTTTTCTTGTAAAACTGGCTAAAATTATTCGTTTGATCATAGAAAACGAACAGATTGATAAAAAATTCTACAAACTAATTTTATTGAGTAAGCAAAGTAAGGCCTTTTCATTTTTTCATTTTATTTTTTTAGGAAAGAACATTGCAGAAGACAAACAAGAAAAAATTATTCAACATGAGTTGGTGCATAGCCAACAAAAACATTCTATAGATTTATTGGTCTTTGAGTTTTTGAGAATTTGTATGTGGTTTAATCCAATGATTTATATTTATCAACGCAGAATTACCTTATTGCACGAATATATTTCGGATGCCGAAATGGTAAAAACCACCGAAAAACACGATTATTTTAACAAACTACTATCCGAAGCTTTTCAGGTTGAAAACGTATCGTTTGTCAATCAGTTTTACAAACATTCATTAATTAAAAAACGAATTACCATGATGAAAAAAAACAAATCCAATCCATTTAAAAAGGCAAAATACCTTTTGTTACTGCCTTTATTGGCGAGTATGCTGGTGTATACTTCTTGTGACACCAATGAAGAGCTAGTTGAAACACCACTTATTCAAGAAGAGGTTGTACTCGATATGGCGAATAGATTGCCCGTGATAATGTTGAATGAAATTGTCGTTGATGGAAATCAAGATGAAATAATTGAAAAAGAATTTGTACCTGTAAGTGGATATTTTAATACCAATGTTAGAAATTTTGTTTTGAAAAACTTCAATGAAAAACTTTTTGATGAGGCCAATCTTTCGATAGATAATTTCAAGATTTATGTTGTTTTCACAGTTGACGAAAAAGGGTTGTTAAAAGACATTAGGGTTCGAGCTCCTCATCCTAAGTTGAAAGAAGAGACTATACGAGTGATTTCATCTCTAAAAAACATACAACCAGCATTAAAAGATGGGAAGCCTGTGGCTATGAGCTTCACTTTACCCATTAGTTTTAATAAGGAAGGAGCAAATCCAAAAGGACTTGTAGAAGTTAATGAAAGAATTGCAGATGCTAACAGTGACGTCCCTTTTTCAATTATTGAAGAAGTTCCAGTTTATCCGGGTTGTACGGGTACCAGACAAGAAATGACGGATTGCTTAAATGATAAAATTAGATCATTTGTTGCGAAGAATTTCGATGATAGTATGGTGCAAAATTTAGGCTTATCTTCTGGTAAAAAGAAAATTTATGTAGTTTTTAGAATTGATGAAACTGGCAATATCACAGAGATTAATGCACGCGCGCCGCATGCAGAATTGAAAAAGGAGGCGATGAGAGTGGCAAGTTTACTGCCAAAGTTGCAACCAGGGAAACAAAGAGGAAAGGCTGTTGGAATGCGTTATACTTTGCCAATTTCGTTCAATGTAAAATAATAAGAATTCTATGAAAAAGGTACAAATTGTACTCGTATTGATTGTAACATTAAAAGTAGCAGCACAAACTGCTACTTTTTCTCGTGTAGACAGTTTGTTAGAGAGGGGACGTTATCAAATTGCTTTAACAGAATTAAAGGATGTAAAACCGCAAAGTTATTTGAGTACTTATAAAATTGGTAAGATTTATAGTTCCATAGATGACCATTCCAAAGCAATTTCATATTATGAAAAATCCTTACAGCTTCAAGAAAATTACAGCGCTCGATTACTCTTGGGTAAAAGTTACCAAGCTATAAAGCAATATAACAAAGCAATTCCTATTTACGAGGAAATCATTAGTCAAAACCCTGAAAACCTAACGCTAGGGTATCAATTGGGTAAATTGTATGTATTAACCAATAAGTTGGACCAAGCAAAAGTGGTCTTTGACCATTTAATTGAGTTAGATCCCCAAAACCCAAATTACAATTATCAATTGGCGATTATTAGTTTTAAGGAAAAAGATGGGAATGGACTTTTAAAGAATTTTTTGGCTTCCTATAAAATTGATTCTAGTTTTGTTCCTGCTGTATATCAGTTGGCAAAAACCTATGCAGCACTAAAAGTTCAAGATTCTGCTCGAATTTTTTTGAAAAAAGGTTTGCAGTTGGATTCTTTGGACATCAATCTAAACAAACTTAAAATTAATGAGTTGTACCGGGAAAGAAAGTATCATATAGCTGTTGCTTATTTGCAAAAAATTGACAGTCTTGAACCTGATGATGTTTTTACCAAGAAAATGTTAGCAAGAAGTTATTTTAATTTAGGAATTTATGACAAGGCGGAAATTGAGTTTAAAAACCTTGGGGCCTTGGATCCAGAAGATTTTACTCATTTAACTTTTTTGGGTCATATAGAGAAGCTCCGAAAAGAGTATCGAAAAGCAAAATTTTACTATCTACGTGCTATTGTAACTGGGAAAAAGCCAAGAGATGAGGAGTATTATAGTCTAGGGGTATTGGAGTTGGAACAAAAAAACTTAAAGCAGGCAATTGAGATGTTTCAGAAGGCCGTTAAAGAGAACCAAAGAAATCACCAAGCCTTATATCAATACGCCTTGAGTTCAGATTCTTTTTATGCAGATAAGACAATTGTATTGGAGCGCTATAAGGATTATCTAAATATGTTTGAGTTTCGAGATAAAGACATTACAGAATTTGTAAAGAATAGGGTGAATCAAATTAAAAAAGACGTGTTCATGAAAGGAGAAAATTAATTCGATTTATCACACATTTTTTTTAACCAGTTTAAATTATTTATATTTGATAAAATTAAAATGAAAAGCTGTGATTAAAAACCTACTATTTTTTTTAGGAGTCTTGTTTTCCTTGAGTATGTATTCTCAAGATAATAAAGACATTGCTAGGATCTATTTGCAAAAAGCAACTGCGAGTTATGAAGGGAGAGACCTTGTAAAAGCGACTGACTTTTTAGAAAAAGCTGTAAAGTATTTGGAGGGTATTAATAGTGAAGAAGTTGCTGTTTTTGGTACAAGACTTTATGTAGAAAAGAAACAATTTCGTTTGGCTCAGACTTATGCAAAGCAATTCTTTGTGCTAAGTAAAAGCAAAAAATCCAAGGAATACAGAGATATGCTTTTGCAGTATGTTGACATTAAAGATGCTGTAGATAAGCTTGATAAGATTGAAGCAGCAAAGATTAAAGATTCTACTAAGACTAAAGAGGTTGTGGTAGTTGAAGAAGTAAAAAAAGCACATCCTCAATTTACAAAGGCTCAAGAAGCTTTTAAAGCTAGAAACTATATTTTGGCGAAGGTAGCTTTGGATGCCTATTTTTTGGAAGTAAAAGATAAAACAACCAAAGAATATACTGATGTATTAAACTTTTTCGTTCAGGTAAAAGAAAAGTTAGAGGCTCCAACTGTTGAGGAAACGGATCTTGTAAAAAAGGATAGTATTGCTATTCCAAAACAAGATTCAGTGATAACAACTGGTCCTGTTGTCAATGATCTTGAAATAAAAAAAGACAGTGTCTTAGTTACGCAAGACACCATTAAAATTGACGAACCGACTACTAATTTTGTCATTGATGAAAAAGCAGCAGTCTATCCAGGTTGTTCAGGTGATAATGAAGCATTGAAGGCTTGTATGGAGAAAAGTCTTAAAGATTTTTTTACTGAAAAATTTGATGTGAAATTGGCCGCAGAATTAAAACTTGAATCTGGAACTCAAAAAATATTTACTGTTTTTACTTTAGCAAGAGATGGAAGTATTGGGGATGTGAAAATTAGTGCTCCACATCCAATTCTAGAAGAAGAGGTGAAACGCGTGATTCAATTACTCCCTAAAATTGAACCAGCTAGCCAGCTTGGTGAGGCAATTCCTTCAACCTACACGATTCCAATCTTCTTTAGAGTTGAATAATTTTAGCTTCGTTCTTCTTTAAGGGTTTTTCTGTTGGTTCTTGTTATAAGTACCGTGAATAAATTGTACTTTTACTAAACTAAAAGGAACTTATGCGATTGCGATTTGTTTTTCTTCTAAGTTTAATTGCGCTGATTCAATCTTGTCAGTTTTTCCCGATTGGTTCTAATTCGTCTCATGAAAATGTTGATATAGGTATTGATTTTTCATCAGTAGATACGTCTCCTTCTTTTGTTATATGTGATTCGATAATTGAGAAGGAAGCAAAGACTTCCTGTTTTAGAAACACTATTCATGAGCATCTATATAAGAGTTTAGCGGCTCAACATATAGTCGCCTTAAATTCGATTTCAGAAATTATTCAGGTGCACTTAGAAATTGATAAGAACGGGCTTGTTAGCCTTCAGAGCATTCAAGCTTCGAATGAATTTAAGCAAAGTATTCCGAGTATAGATAGTTTGATACAAGTTAGCCTAAAAAGCTTGCCTGCTTTGTTCCCTGCAATTAAAAGAGGGATTCCGGTAACAACGCATTATCAATTACCCATTCAAATTACTGTAAAATAAAAGGACTTCCTAAATAGAAAGTCCTTAAGTAGTTTACAATTAAACTTGTTCTTCATTCAACATTTTCCATAACTGATCTTTTAAGGCCGTGAGCCCGGTTTGAGCAATAGAAGAAAAGAAGATATGTGGTATGTCATTCGGCAAATCTTTAGTGATTTCAGCTCGTAATTCATCGTCGAGCATATCGTCTTTAGAAATTGACAATAGACGATTTTTGTCTAACAGCTCTGGATTATGCGTTCTCAGTTCATTTAATAATATTTTGTATTCCTTTAAGATATCTTCACTATCTGCAGGGATTAAGAATAGAAGGGTAGAATTACGTTCGATATGTCTTAAAAAGCGATGTCCAAGTCCTTTGCCTTCTGCAGCTCCTTCAATAATTCCTGGAATATCTGCTATGACAAAACTTTTAAAATCACGATATTCAACGATGCCTAAATTTGGTTTTAGGGTGGTAAAAGCATAATCGGCAATTTTTGGTTTTGCCGAAGTTATTACAGATAAAAGTGTTGACTTTCCAGCATTTGGAAATCCAACCAACCCTACATCTGCCAATAATTTTAATTCTAGTAAAAACCAACCATCAATTCCATCCATCCCTGGCTGGGCATAACGCGGAGTTTGATTTGTAGAAGATCTAAAATTCCAGTTTCCCAATCCGCCTTTTCCACCTCTTAATAAAACAACTTCTTCTTGATCTTTGGTAATCTCAAAAAGGATTGCATTGGTGTCAGCATCTCTAATAATTGTTCCTAGAGGTACATTTACATAAACATCATTTCCATCATGTCCTGTGCTTCTGCTCTTACTTCCAGAACCACCATGATCTGCTCTAAAATGCCTTTTGAACTTTAAATGAAACAAAGTCCACATATTTTTATCTCCTCGAATAATCACATGACCACCTCGACCTCCATCACCGCCATCAGGTCCTCCTTTAGTGATAAATTTTTCCCTGTGTAAATGCATGGATCCACTACCACCTTTTCCAGAAGAGGCAAATACTTTAATATAATCGACAAAATTTCCTTCAGTCATGTTTTCTTGTTGTTTGATTTAAGAAATTGTTTTGGATTCTTGATGAGTCCTTCTCTTTCTTAAATTATTTTATAGGGTATCAAATACTGACGATAATCGAGCCGTAATTTCTTCGATACTTCCTACACCATTCACACCATAATAGGTGCCTTGCTCATCATAATAATCTTTCAAGATAGCAGTTTTGGTGTGGTATTCATTAAAGCGATTTCTAATTTTGGTCTCATCCGTATCATCTGTTCTACCACTTGTTTTTCCTCTTTCTAAAAGGCGTTCTACCAACAAATCTTCTGGAACTTCTAGGGCCACCATTCCATTAATTTGTGAACCTTTTTCTGCTAAGAAATAATCCAAAGCTTTCGCTTGTGATTCTGTTCGTGGAAAACCATCGAAAATAAAGCCCTTTGCGTTTTTATTCTTTTCTACTTCCGCCTTTAGCATATTTATGGTTACTTCATCAGGAACCAAATCGCCTTCATCCATATATTTTTTAGCCAAAAGACCAAGTTCCGTAGCATTCTTGATATTGTATCTAAATACATCTCCAGTTGAGATATGAACCAGGTTATATTTTTCTTTTAATACGTCTGCTTGAGTTCCTTTTCCTGCGCCGGGAGGGCCAAATAATACAATGTTTTTCATTTTGTGTGTTGTTGTTAATTGATAAACGGCGGGTAGATTTCTTCCAAGACCATCATAGTCTAAGCCATAACCAACTATAAATTTATCTTCTATATTTTTTCCTATATAATCAATGTGTAAGTTTTTTTGATATACAGAGGGTTTTAAAAATAAAGTTGCAACTTTTAAATTCTTTACTTTTTTGTCTTTAAAAATGTGATGTAGTTCTTCTAAAGTATTTCCGGTATCAATAATATCCTCAATAATGACGACTGTTCTACCTTCAATGTTTTCGTTCAAACCAACCAACTGTTTAATTGTTTCTGTTGAAGACGTGCCTTCATACGAAGCTAACTTTACAAAAGAAATTTCACAAGAACCTTTGTAGGCTCTTACAAAATCTGCAGCTAAGATAAAGGAACCATTTAATACACCAATAAATAAGGGCTTTAGGTCCTTGCAGTCTTCATAAACTCTTTGAGCTAGATCTTCAACAATAGAAGCAAGTTCAGAACTTGAAATAAAGGGTTTAAAATGTAAATCGTGCAGCTGTATGGTTTTCATTTTACAAAGATACGCTCTTGTGTTTGAATGAAAAAACCGTTTTACATGAAATGCAAAACGGTTTTTTATAAAATTTTATGGAATACTATTTGTTTTTAAGCTCCTTTTTAGAAACATCAAACATAATAGGAGTTGCAATGAATAATGAAGAGTAGGTACCTACTACAACACCAATGATCAAGGCAAACATAAATCCTCTAATTGAGTCTCCACCGAATAAGAAAATGGCAAGCATAACTAATAAGGTTGTCAAAGAAGTATTAATGGTTCTACCCAAAGTGCTACTTAAGGCCTTATCGACAACTTCAGTATACTTCCACTTGGTATGTGTACCTGTAAACTCTCTAATTCTATCAAAGATAATTACCGTATCATTTAATGAATATCCAACAACGGTTAGAATGGCTGCGATAAACGATTCTCCTATTTCCATATCAAATGGCATATAGTTGTATAATAAAGAGAATAGACCTAGTACAATCAATACATCATGGAATACAGCCGCAACTGCACCGATACTGAAAGATACTTTTCTAAAACGCAATAAGATATATAAGAACACCACTAATAAGGAACCAAATACAGCCCAAAGTGCGTCTACTTTAATGTCATCGGCAATCGTTGGATCTACTTTTCTAAAGCTCATGATTCCGCTTCCTGCTTTTTGGAAACCAGGTTTGAAATCTTCATAGCTAGTGCCACCTAAGTCAGCTTTTAATCCTTCATATAAGGCACTTTGTACTTCTTCATCTACGCTAATTCCTTCATCATCAATTTTGAAGGCAGTGGTTATTTTTAATTGGTTACTAGTACCATAGGTTTTTACTTCAGGAGCTGTTCCAAATACATCTTTTAAGTTGGCAGCAACTTCAGAAGAATTCATTGGTTGATCAAAACGAACCACATAAGAACGTCCACCTTTAAAATCGACTCCTTGTTTTAATCCTAAGGTAGCCATAGAGACAATTCCCCCTAAAATAACTGCTCCAGATACAAAATAAGCAATTTTACGTTTTCTTAAGAACTCTACATTTAGGTTTTGGAACCAGTTTTTAGATATTGCAGTATTGAAAGTCATTCTGCTATTCTTGTTTACTGATCCATCTATCAACATACGGGTAATAAATACCGCTGTAAATAAAGAGGTAGCAATACCAATCATTAAGGTTAAAGCAAATCCTTTAATAGGTCCTGCACCAAATACATATAGAATAATACCAGTTAATAAGGTAGTAATGTTTGCATCAATAATAGCAGATAGGGCTCCTTTAACACTAAATCCATCTTCAACAGCTAGTTTTAATCCTTTTCCACCTGCTAAACCTTCTTTAATACGTTCAAAGATGATCACGTTCGCATCTACAGACATACCGATGGTTAAGATGATACCGGCAATTCCTGGTAAGGTTAATACAGCGCTAAACGAAGCTAAAATTCCAAAAATAAATAAGATGTTCACAGCCAAAGCAATGTTCGCAAATCCTCCCGCTTTTCCATAATAGAATAACATCCATAATAATACCAATCCGATAGCCAATCCAAAAGAGTTGAAGCTACTGTCGATTGATTCTTGTCCTAATGATG
>CBFHUV010000021.1:0-22663 GCA_965659055.1 Polaribacter sp. | reverse complement strand
ATCGCTTTTTAATTGCAATTGCTCTGAAAGATGCCAGGCAATTGCTTCTCCCTCTCTATCCTCATCACTTGCCAACCAAACCATATCGGCCTTTTTAGCCAAATCTTTTAGTTTTTTTACCAAGACTTTTTTATCTGAAGCCACTATATAATTCGGTAAAAAATCTCCCTCCACATTAATCCCTAGTTCTTTTGATGGCAAATCTGCGATATGCCCAAAACTAGATTCTACTTGAAAATCTTTTCCTAAAAATTTTTCGATTGTTTTTGCTTTAGCCGGTGACTCTACAATTACTAAATTCTTTGCCATACATCTTAAAATTGAACAATCCTACCTTATTATAAAGGTAAAATTGGAATGCAAAAGTAGTTAGTTTTTTTTTATTTTAATTTTTTTCGACATTTTTCATTACAAAACGTATGAATTGAGTCGTTAATTTTCTGCCAATTTGTCATAATTTTTAGATTTTGGTTGTATATTTGCCCCTCGTTATAGATATGAATATGGAATCGATCGAAAAGATAATGGATGAGTCAAAACAAGGCCAAGCACTTGTTTTAAAAAATAAAGAAGGAAATACCAAAAAACTTTTTATAGAAAGTTATGGGTGCCAAATGAATATGAGCGACAGTGAAATTGTTGCTTCAATCCTAGCAGAACAAGGCTTTAACACTACTCAAAACCTTGAAGATGCCGATTTGGTTTTGGTGAACACCTGCTCTATTCGCGAAAAAGCCGAGCAGACTGTCAGAAAGCGTTTGGAAAAATACAATGCCGTAAAAAAGACAAATCCGAAAATGAAAGTTGGGGTATTGGGCTGTATGGCAGAACGACTTAAAGAAAAATTTTTAGAAGAAGAAAAAATTGTGGATTTGGTTGTAGGTCCAGATGCCTATAGAGATCTGCCAAATTTACTCGAAGAAATTGAGGCTGGTAGAGACGCTATGAACGTTATCCTATCAAAAGATGAAACCTATGGAGATGTTTCACCTGTTCGTTTAAATACAAACGGTGTCTCTGCTTTTGTATCGATTACAAGAGGTTGCGATAATATGTGTACCTTTTGCGTTGTTCCTTTTACAAGAGGTAGAGAACGAAGTAGAGATCCCCAAAGTATTTTAGAAGAAATTCAAAAATTATCTGATGATAATTATAAAGAGATTACCTTATTAGGTCAGAATGTTGATAGCTATTTATGGTATGGTGGAGGTCTTAAAAAAGACTTTAAAAAAGCATCAGAAATGGAACAAGCCACTGCGGTAGACTTTGCTCAATTGTTAGACCTATGTGCTACTAGATTCCCAAAAATGAGGCTGCGTTTTTCGACCTCAAACCCTCAAGATATGAGCCTAGATGTTATCCATGTAATGGCCAAACACAAAAACGTTTGCAAATATTTACACCTACCTGTTCAAAGCGGTAGCAATACCATGCTAAAAGCAATGAATAGACAGCATACTCGAGAAGAATATATGCAGTTGATTGATTCGATTTTAAAGATCGTGCCAGAAATGTCCTTTTCTCAAGACATGATAATTGGTTTCTGTGGAGAAACTGAACAAGACCATCAAGACACCTTAAGCTTAATGGAATATGTAAAATATGATTTTGGTTTTATGTTTGCCTATTCTGAACGACCAGGGACTTTAGCAGCTAAAAAAATGAAAGATGATGTGCCTTTTGAGGTTAAAAAACGTCGTCTACAAGAAGTTATCGATTTGCAATTAACGCATAGTTTATTTAGAACTCAGCAGCACCTTGGCAAAGTTGAAGAATTTCTTATAGAAGGATCTTCTAAAAAATCACCATTACATTGGAAAGCTAGAAATACACAAAATACAGTTGTTGTGTTTCCAAAAGAACATTATAAAGTTGGAGATTTTGTCAACGTAAAAGTGGAGGATTGCACCTCAGCGACCCTAATAGGAACTGCCGTTGGATATTCGGATAACAATTAAAATTTAAAATGGAAAATTTACAAATCATCAAACAGCGTTTCGGTATTATTGGTAATGATGGCATCCTAAACAGAGCCCTTGAAAAAGCAGTTCGGGTTGCTCCAACCGATATTTCGGTTTTGGTGACAGGAGAAAGTGGTGTGGGGAAAGAAAATATCCCCAGAATTATCCATCAATTATCTCATAGAAAACACGCCAAATACATTGCGGTGAATTGTGGAGCAATTCCAGAAGGAACCATAGACAGTGAATTGTTTGGTCATGAAAAAGGATCTTTTACTGGAGCATCAGCAACCAGAAAGGGGTATTTTGAAGTTGCCGATGGTGGAACCATATTTTTAGACGAAGTTGGTGAACTACCTTTAACTACACAAGTTCGCCTTTTACGTGTTTTAGAAAATGGTGAATTTATAAAAGTAGGATCATCTCAAGTTCAAAAGACCAATGTTCGCATTGTGGCTGCCACCAATTTAAAAATGGATGATGCAATAAGCAAAGGGAAATTTAGAGAAGATTTATACTATCGATTAAGTACCATCGAAATTGCTTTGCCACCACTTCGGGATCGAAAAGAAGATATTTCATTGCTCTTCAGAAAATTTGCTTCGGATTTCGCTCAAAAATATAGCATGCCAACGATTCGTTTGGATGAAGATGCAGCAAAGCTTTTAGAAAACTATCGTTTCCCTGGAAACATTCGTCAACTTAGAAATATTGCAGAACAAATTTCTGTAGTGGAAGAAGTTCGTTTGATTACTGGGCAAAAACTACTTCATTATTTACCGAACAATACCGGAAACTTACCTGCTGTCATCAAGGATCATTCGAATTCAAAAAGTGATTTTTCTACAGAAAGAGATATCATGTATAAAATTCTTTTTGATATGAGAAGCGACATCAACGACCTTAAAAAACTTACTTTAGATCTATTAAAAAATGGCAATATTGAGGATCTGCAAGAAGAAAATCACAAATTGTTAGAAAAAATCTATGAAGAGCAGATTCACAATGCAGGCAATGTAGAAGTTGTTCAAATTCCAAAATCAAAGAATTCAGAAAACAGCAGTTCTTATGATTATATAGAAACCATTGAGGAAGATGAATCCTTATCGCTTCAAGACAAAGAAGTTGAAATGATTAAAAAATCCTTAGAAAAAAACAGCAATAAAAGAAAATTAGCTGCGAAAGAATTAGGGATTTCTGAGAGAACTCTTTATCGAAAAATTAAACAATACGATTTATAAAAGCAATTTTGCAATGAAAATTGTTACTTTTAACACCAATCTATGAGAATTATTCGAAACTTTTTTAGCTTCATCCTTATCAGCTTGCTTTTGACGGGTTGTGGCATTTATTCCTTTACTGGTGGAGATACTGGGAAGGCAAAAACGATTCAAGTAGATTTTTTTAGAAATGTTGCTCCCTTAATTGAGCCCTCTTTAAGTCAAAAATTTACGCTTGATTTTCAGGATTTATTTTTGCGCCAAACCAATTTAAGTTTGGTGAAATCTGATGGTGATTTGCATTTTGAAGGTGAAATTACAGGATATACAATTGTTCCGATGAGTGCGACTGCGAATCAAACTGCGGCACAAAACCGGTTGACCATTACTGTGAACGTTCGATATACAAATCGCTATATAATAAAAGACAACTTTGAAAAGGCCTTTTCATTTTATTACGATTATCCAGCAAATACGCAGCTAGTTGGAGGTGCTCTTGAAACAGCATTTAATGAAATTATACCCCGATTAACACAAGACATCTTTAATGCATCCCTTGCAAAATGGTAAGTTTTAATATGAACACAAAAAACTTCATACAACTTTTAGGACAGCCTAATAAAATAAGCCCCGATGAAACAGCTGCCTTAAAAACTGTTGTCGAAGCCTATCCTTTTTTTCAATCTGCAAGGGCATTATATTTAAAAGGCTTGCAAAATCAAGAAAGCTTCTCTTATAATTCTGAATTAAAAAGAACAGCCGCCCACACCACAGATCGAAGTATGTTGTTTGAGTTTATCACTTCAAAGACGCTAGAGGAGTATGAAATTGAACCTCAAGAAATACATAGTGTTATTGTTAAAAAAATTGAAGAAGAGGCTCCTATAGAAATTGCCAATGAATTGAATTTAGGAAAACCGATTCCATTTGACAGCAATGAGACCCATTCCTTTAACGAGTGGTTGCAATTAGGTAGCTTTAAAAAAATCGACAGAAAATCTAAACCTTTGTCAAAAGAAAAGGATAAAAAGGCCATTATAGAAGATTTTATCAAGCACAATCCAAAAATTATTCGAGTAGATAAAGAAAGAGAAACTATCGTTGAAGTTAGAGAAAATAAGGGGAATTCTCATCTTATGACAGAAACATTGGCAAAGGTATACCTTGAACAAAATAAATTTGAAAATGCCATCAAAGCTTATGAGATTTTAAGTTTGAAATATCCAGAAAAAAGTGGTTTCTTTGCAGACCAAATTAAAAGAATCAGAATTTTACAAAAAAATAAATCATGACGTATACATTATTTTTAATTTTAATATTGGTTGTTGCGATAGCACTCATATTAATTGTTTTAGTTCAAAACCCTAAAGGAGGAGGATTGTCTTCTACTTTTGGTGGTGGAGCTCAATCTATGGGAGGTGTACAAAACACAAATAGCTTTTTAGATAAAGCCACTTGGACCTTGGCCATTTCTATGTTTGCTTTAATCTTGTTGGCTAACTTTGCGATTCCAAGAACGAGCACCATAAACAACCCTCAATTAGAGCAAACCCTACAAAATGTGCAAACTACACCGATACAAACTCCGCCTTTAACTAAAGATAGTGTGAACTAAGCGTCACAATTATAAAAAGTAAAATGCCAACGTAAATGACACGTTGGCATTTTTTTTACAACAAAAACAATTACAAGAGCGAAAGATTAGAAAATTTGTCAGACTTGTTTTAATGGCACAATTTCTGACTACTACTAGTAGAGTAACAAACAATTAACCTCCCTGTTTTTTTTAAACAGGTTTATAAAATTTATATACACATGAAACTAAACATTAAACCACTAGCAGATAGAGTTCTATTAGAGCCAGCAGCAGCGGAAACTAAAACAGCTTCAGGGTTGATTATTCCCGACAACGCAAAAGAAAAACCACAAAAAGGAACCGTGGTAGCAGTAGGTAAAGGAACCAAGGACGAACCCATGACCGTTAAAGTTGGTGATACCGTTTTGTATGGAAAATACGCTGGAACTGAATTAAAATTAGAAGGAAATGATTATCTAATGATGCGTGAGTCTGATATTCTTGCTATCATTTAATTCATTGGGATCTAGAAAAAGAAAAATTAGGTAAAAAATAAATTAACTATGGTATTCGGCATCGTCCGAAAAACAAAAAATAGATATAATTATGGCAAAAGATATAAAATTTGATATAGAAGCACGTGACGGTTTAAAACGCGGTGTTGATGCATTAGCCAATGCAGTAAAAGTAACTTTAGGACCTAAAGGAAGAAATGTAATTATTTCAAAAGCATTTGGTGCTCCAACAGTAACCAAAGATGGAGTTTCTGTTGCTAAAGAAATTGAATTAGAGAATCCATTAGAGAATATGGGAGCTCAAATGGTGAAAGAAGTTGCTTCAAAAACAAATGACTTGGCTGGAGATGGAACCACTACAGCAACCGTATTAGCACAAGCCATTGTAAAAGAAGGATTAAAAAATGTGGCTGCTGGAGCAAATCCAATGGATTTGAAAAGAGGTATCGATAAAGCAGTAACAGCTATTGTTGCCGATTTGGATAAGCAAGCTCAAAAAGTAGGAAACTCTTCTGAAAAAATCAAACAAGTTGCTTCAATTTCTGCAAACAATGACGACGTCATTGGTGACCTAATTGCAACTGCATTTGGTAAAGTAGGAAAAGAAGGAGTTATCACTGTAGAAGAAGCAAAAGGAACAGATACCTACGTTGATGTTGTTGAAGGTATGCAATTCGATAGAGGATACCTATCTCCATATTTTGTAACGGATGCAGACAAAATGATTGCCGATTTAGAAAATCCATACATCTTATTGTTTGATAAGAAGATCTCTAATTTACAAGAAATTCTTCCAATCCTAGAACCCGTAGCGCAATCAGGAAGACCTTTGTTAATTATTGCTGAAGATGTTGATGGTCAAGCTTTAGCTACCTTAGTTGTAAATAAACTTAGAGGTGGTTTAAAAATTGCAGCGGTAAAAGCTCCAGGTTTTGGAGACAGAAGAAAAGCCATGTTAGAAGACATTGCAATTTTAACTGGTGGTACCGTTATTTCTGAAGAAAGAGGTTTCTCACTTGAAAACGCTACTCTTGATTTGCTAGGGACCGCAGAGACCGTTACTGTAGACAAAGACAATACAACCATTATTAATGGTTCTGGATCTGCTTCGAACATTAAGGCCAGAGTAAATCAAATTAAAGCGCAAATAGGAACTACTACTTCTGATTACGATAAAGAAAAATTACAAGAGCGTTTGGCTAAATTGGCTGGTGGTGTTGCAGTTTTATATGTTGGAGCCGCCTCTGAGGTAGAAATGAAAGAAAAGAAAGACCGTGTAGATGATGCATTGCATGCAACTAGAGCGGCTGTTGAAGAAGGTATTGTTGCCGGTGGTGGTGTTGCCTTAATAAGAGCTAAAAAAGTGCTAGAAAAGTTAACTGCAGAAAATTTGGATGAAGTAACCGGAATTCAAATTGTTGCTAGAGCCATCGAAGCTCCTTTAAGAATTATCGTTGAGAATGCTGGAGGTGAAGGATCTGTTGTCATAAACAAAGTCCTTGAAGGGAAAAAAGATTATGGCTATGACGCTAAAAATGATGTCTATGTTGACATGTTTAAAGCTGGAATTATAGATCCTAAAAAAGTAACCAGAGTTGCCTTAGAAAATGCTGCATCTGTAGCAGGAATGATTCTAACTACAGAGTGTGCTTTAATTGATATTAAAGAAGAAAATGCAGGTGGTGGAATGCCTCCAATGGGTGGTGGAATGCCAGGAATGATGTAACACATACCTTTTAAATTATAAAACCTCAAGGACTATCTTGAGGTTTTTTTTTGGACTATTTTTTGACTAAATTAGCTAAATAAAAACGTCCATGAGTTTAAAAAAATACTTCATTTTTTTCCTTTTAAGCACAACTTTAGGCGTTTCTAAATTGAATGGGCAAGCCATTGAAAATAAGTATACAGAGTATTTTAAACAACCAAGAGAAATCCCCTATTTACACCTTAACAAAACCAATTTTATAGAAGGAGAAGAAGTTTGGTTTCAGGCCTATGTATTGAATCAAAAAACTTCAAAATTACACCAACATACAACCAATTTATATTGTCATATTTATAATGAAAATAGTGAATACAAGCAAAGCAAATTACTCTATGTAAAGAATGGGATTGCATCCAATAGCTTTAAAATAGATGAAAGTTTTACAGAAAACACCTACTATATTAAAGCGACTACAAATTGGATGAAAAACTTTGAAGAGGATGATTCTTTTACTCAAAAAATACACATCGTTAGTAACAACACCGCTAAAGCAAGTATCCAAAACACAGAGAGCTATTATGATTTACAACTGCTTCCGGAAGGTGGTCATTTAGTTGCAAACACCAATGCAGTAGTTGGACTCCTTATCAAGGACAAAAAAAACAAAGGAGTTCAAATAAAATCTGGATTCTTACTAAAGGCAGATAATACCGAGCTGCAGCCCATTGCTGTCAATCAATTTGGCTTAGGAAAAATTAATTTCTTTTATGAGCAAAACAGCCGCTATAAAGTGAAGATTACCACATTTGACGATGAGGTCATTGTAAAAGACATCGAACCTGCAAAAGACCATGGAATTTCGCTTCAGGTTGATAACTTAAACACTGCTATTATTCAATTAAAAATTAAAACAAATGCATCTACTTTAAAAATGAACAAGGGTGCTAAATTCTACCTATTTATTCACAATACAAATAGTCTGTCAAAACATTCTTTTGTGCTCAAAGAAGAGGCAACTGAGTATGAGTTTTTTCTATCGGCAAAAAAATTACCAAAAGGCATCAATATCATTACCATCCTTAATGAAGACGAATACCCTATTTTAGAAAGACTAATTTTTAACTACGACAAGGAAATGTTTGCTAGCATCGATACAAAAATCCTTTCTAAATCTCGGGATTCTCTGTCACTACAATTAAGCAAAAACAACGATCAGATTCATTATTTAAGCGCTTCCTTTTTACCTGAAGAAACCCAAAGTTATGAGACAGATAATAACTTGATTACAAAATTGCTATTAAAACCATTTGTAAAGGGGACTATAGAAAACAGCACCTATTATTTTAAAGATACCAATAGAAAAAAACTAGTAGATTTAGACTTATTATTATTAAATCAAGGCTGGAGCAGATATAATTGGAACACCGTTTTTAACAGAAAACCAAATTTTAAATTTGAATTCGAAAAAGGAATTACTGTAAGTGGAACTATGAAATCAAAGGTCAAAGATTCTACTGTATTGCTATTGTTTTCGCCAAAAAGCGAGTTGGTATTGAATACCTCAGTGGTCAATAACCAATTTACTTTTGATCATATTTACCTGAAAGATTCCAGTGAAGTTAACTTTTCTATTCAAGGAAATCGCAGATTAAAAGTGCCTTCAATTTCATCTACATTTTACCCAATTCTAAACAAAAAAGACACTACATTTAGTAAAACATTTTCTGTAAATGTGAATGCAGATTTAAAGGATTTCATTAGTGATCGTATTGTCTTAGACGAAGTTACTCTTCAATTAAAACCAAAAGAAAAAAATAGACCTACAAGACTTTTTGCTACCTCAACTAGATATAAAAATACAGATCCATTTTACATAAAATCACGAAATATTTTATCATTTTTAGCGACCAAAGGGTTTCAAGTGACAGGCAGTTTTCCATTTACCGTTATTTCCAATAACCGAGGTATATCTAATTTTAGACAAAACCAAGGAGCCGCCACCGAGGTCACCTTAGATGGCATTCCTATTGTAACACAAGAATTTAACAACCTTAATTTTATAAGCAACATGACCTTAGATGATTTTGAAGAAATTATCATTTCAAAAAATGATGGTGGCCAAATTTATCTTTACAGTAATAAAGAAAAAAGAAATCTTTCTGAAGATGCTTTTCAAAAAGTCATCAGTCCCATCGGTTTTGCTTCCGAAAAAACGTATTATACTCCAAATTATAATACTTCTGATGTTTCTGCATTTAAAAAATACGCAGCTATTTTTTGGAAACCAAATATGGTATTCGAGCAGAAGAACTATACTTTTAGTGTACCTCACTTCAATCAAAAAAACATTCGGTTGTTTATTGAAGGAATCACTAAAGAAGGAGCGATTATCTATGAAGAAAAAGTTTTATCTCTAGAATAAACTTGTAACATTGATTATAAAATCCCTAAATTCTTTTACAAATCGGAAGAAGGTTTTGACCTATTTTGATAAAAAAATATGGGCAATAAAATCAGTAAAAATAAAGGATGAATTAAAAATCTTCTAATATAAAAAGGAAGTAAATAGCCTTTTGAAAATTCTTGATGCACTAAAATTAAAAATGCACTAACAAGCAACACAAAAGCAATTCCATAAAAAGCACTTGCAAATTTAAAATAGGACTTCTTTTTAAACAGAATAAAAATAATTGTCAGTGAAATTAATCCATTAATACAGTATCGAAAAAAAAGATTGATAAAAAGTTTCTGATACTCAACCACTGGCATTTCACTATAGAGATAATCATTTTCAAAATACTTGATAAAAGGGTCATAAAACAAGTCGTTTTCAAAAGCTCTTACCAATATTAAAAAAATAAACAGAATTAAGACACCGCTATATTTAAAAATTGCTTTCATCGATTATAATTTGAAAATCTACGCACCCAAACAACCCAAAGTAAAAAGGTTGTCCCATAAATAATGGCCGGAAACAAAAGATTGTGCAAGAAACCTTGTTGATTGGGGTATTTATAAAGCAACACAATTAAAATGGCAATCCGCAAAATATTGATTCCATAGATCACTAGAGAACCAAACACTGCATATAATAAAGCAGCCTTTTTCGGGCCGGGAAAAGCAATGATAAATGAAGCAAAAAAATAATAATACTTATGGAGTTGCAGCCTTCTATAACCCTAGCTAGATATACCTCATCTATTAAAATTTTAACAGACATTTCTTCGGTATGCTGAATTGCCTCTGCCTTATAACCAAAAAAATGAAGGACATTCACCGTTTGATTTGCTACACTCGTGGTTAATGGTGCACATTTAAATTGACTTTGTTTTTGTTGGTTACCATTTAAATAATAGGAATATAAAGCAAATAGCAAGAAATAGAAAAAACTTAAGTAAAAAAATGATGCTCCTTTTATACTTTTTCAAAACAAAAATGGTTTATTTTTGCACACTACCTTTTTGGTGTATTGAAACAAATATAGTCATTCTAGAACACTATTGAAACTATGCAAGTAGATCTTTTAAAGTCACAAATAGACAACATCCTTAAAAGTCAATTTTCCAACACAGAAAAACTGCAAGAAATTTGTAACTATTTAGAAAATGAAATCTCTCATTATGATTGGGTTGGTTTTTACTTTAAAAATGGAGATAAAGACGAATTGAAATTAGGCCCTTTTACAGGAGAACCTACAGAACACAAAATTATTCCATTTGGTAAAGGAATTTGTGGTCAGGTTGCAGTAAGCAATCAAAACTTTGTTGTTCAAGATGTGAACTCACAAGACAATTATATTTCTTGCGGCTGGAAAGTAAAATCAGAAATTGTAATTCCAATTTTTGTAAATGGAGAAAATATCGGACAGATTGATATTGACTCACATACTGCTAATATTTTTACTAAAGACGACGAAATGTTATTAGAGTATGTTTGTTCTCAAGTTTCAGTGCTATTTTAAAAGCCTCATTAAATCATAGTTGAATTATTGAATTGATTTGCAAAACTTCTTGTGAACTACTCAAGTATTCAAATTAGGGAATTTGCTTATTGGAGTTCATTAAGACAATCGTTAATTTTCCCGTAGTTAATGAATAAATCCCCCAATAATGAAAACTGAACTTCAAAACATGAAAAGGCTTTTTATAAATACTTCTTCCGAACAAGATTCAACTCAAGAAGAGTTTATTAATAAAAACTGCAGTCAATTTAATGAAAACTACAACCAATTAGTTGCTAATTTTAAAGCGAGCTTAGCGCATTAATTTTTAGGAATATTACCTTGTGAAAACTTTTGAATTTTAGTAGCTTTGTGTGCTTAACAACACAACACATGAGCCATTCAAAAACAATCAAATCTGCCCTAATTTCAGTATTTCATAAAGACGGTCTAAAGCCATTGGTTGAAAAACTTAACCAATTAAATATAACCATTTATTCTACTGGTGGTACCGAAAAATTCATCAAAGATCTAGGAATTCCTGTTGTCCCTGTAGAAGATGTTACGTCCTACCCATCCATTTTAGGAGGACGCGTAAAAACCCTTCATCCAAAAGTTTTTGGAGGAATATTAAATCGCCAGGACAATGAAACTGATGCGGCTCAATTAATAGAGTTTGACATTCCACAAATTGATTTAGTAATTGTTGATTTGTATCCATTCGAAAAAACGGTTGCTTCTGGTGCATCAGAACAAGATATAATAGAAAAGATTGATATCGGAGGAATTTCTTTAATTAGAGCTGCCGCAAAAAACTTTAAAGACACAGTCATCATTTCCTCAATGGAACAATATGGTGAATTTTTAACTTTAATTTCAGAAAACAAAGGAGCGACAAGTTTAACCGACAGAAAAAAGCTAGCTGCCAAAGCCTTTAACATCTCTTCACATTACGATACCGCTATTTTCAATTATTTTAATGAAGATGAACTTGTATATAAAGTAAGTGAGCAAAGATCAACCGTGCTGCGTTATGGTGAAAATCCACACCAAAAAGGTTTTTTCTTTGGTGATTTGGAAGCCATGTTTGATAAATTACACGGTAAAGAATTAAGCTATAACAACTTACTGGATGTAGATGCTGCTGTAAATTTGATGAACGAATTCATAGGAGAAGCTCCTACTTTTGCTGTTTTAAAACACAATAATGCATGTGGATTTGCTCAAAGAGATTCTATTGAGCAAGCCTACCTTGCTGCTTTGGCTGGCGATCCTATTTCTGCTTTTGGTGGTGTTCTCATTGCTAATACAGAAATTGATGAACCCACTGCAAAAGAGATCAATGAGCTTTTTTGTGAAGTAGTCATTGCTCCAAGTTTTAGTCCTGCTGCATTAGAAATCTTAAAAGGTAAGAAAAACAGAATTCTACTCGTTCAAAAAATTACAGAATTACCAAAGCAAAACGTACGAACTGCCTTAAACGGATTGTTGGTTCAAGACAAAGATCTAATTACAGACTCCTTAGCTGATTTAAACTACGTCACAAACAATAAACCCACCCAATCAGAGTTAGATGATTTGTTATTTGCCTCTAAAATTTGTAAGCATACAAAATCAAATACCATTGTTTTTACAAAAAACAAACAGTTATTGGCTAGTGGAACTGGACAAACTAGTAGGGTCGATGCTTTAAAACAAGCTATAGAAAAAGCAATAGGTTTTGGGTTTGATTTAAAGGGCGCAGTTATGGCCAGTGATGCTTTTTTCCCGTTTCCAGATTGTGTAGAGATTGCAGATAAAGCAGGAATAACAAGTGTAATTCAGCCTGGCGGATCCATTAAAGATCAATTGAGTATTGATTATTGTAATGGACATAATGTGTCCATGGTATTAACAGGAACAAGACATTTTAAACATTAATTAAAGAACTTCTAAATTCCTGTATTTGACATGCATTAATTTAGTAGCTTTGTAAGAATACATCAATAAAAAATAACTAAAAAATTATGGGTTTTTTCGATTTTATGACGGAAGATATTGCTATCGACCTCGGAACAGCTAACACATTGATCATTCATAATGGTAAAGTGGTTATTGATAGTCCGTCTATCGTGGCCCGTGACAGAACAACTGGTAAAATTATTGCTGTTGGGAAAGAAGCAAATATGATGCAGGGAAAGACCCATGAAAACATCAAAACTATCCGACCTCTTAAGGATGGGGTTATTGCAGATTTTCAGGCTTCTGAAGAAATGATAAAAGAATTCGTTAAACAGATTCCTTCAATCAAAAAAAAGTTATTTCCTCCTGCCTTAAGAATGGTTATTTGTATTCCTTCTGGAATTACAGAAGTAGAAAAAAGAGCGGTCCAGGATTCTGCTAGACATATGAATGCTAAAGAAATTTATTTAATTTTTGAACCGATGGCTGCAGCAATTGGTGTTGGCATTGATATTATGGAGCCTAAGGGAAATATGATTATTGACATAGGTGGGGGAACAACAGAAATTGCAGTAATTGCCTTAGCAGGAATTGTTTGTGATCAATCTGTAAAGGTCGCAGGTGATCTTTTTAGCAATGACATTATGTATTATATGCGTACCCAACACAATTTGCATGTTGGAGAAACCACTGCGGAAAAAATTAAAATTACTATAGGTGCTGCTACAGAAGACTTAGACAGCCCGCCTGAAGACATGTTAGTGCAAGGAAGAGATTTGTTAAGCGGAAAGCCTAAACAAGTTCAGGTATCCTATAGAGAAATTGCAAAAGCCCTAGACAAATCCATCCTGAGAATAGAAGATGCTGTGATGGAAACACTTTCTAAAACGCCACCAGAATTAGCTGCCGACATTTACAATACAGGTATTTATTTAGCGGGTGGAGGTTCTATGCTTCGTGGCTTAGATAAAAGATTGTCTAGAAAGACAGATTTACCTGTTTATGTAGCTGAAGATCCATTAAGAGCTGTAGTAAGAGGAACTGGTATTGCTTTGAAAGAAATTGAAAAATACAAAAGCATCTTGATGAAGTAAAGGCTTTTCAAAAACAGTTCTATGCAACAAATCGCTTATTTTATTCAAAAGTACAAATACTTTTTATTTTTTGTATTTCTAAGCGCTATTGCACTGGGCCTTACCATTAATAATAATGACTTTCATAAGAGTAAATTTATAAGTTCTGCAAATAGCATTACTGGCGGATTGTATGAAAAGTCAACACAATTAACTGAATATCTTCATCTAAAATCATATAACAAAGAATTAATTGATGAAAATACCCTATTAAAAAATCAGTTAGACCTTCTTAAAATCCGATTAGATTCTGCAACAGAAGTAACGGTAATTGACAGCCTAAAATATCATCAAAAATATTCCTATGTTGCTGGTCGAATTATCAAAAACGACTACCACAAGCAAAATAATTTTTTGTTAATCGACTTGGGATCCAATCAAGGAGTTTTATCCGAAATGGCGGTGATGAATAGCCGAGGTCTTATTGGAATTACAGACCAAGTCAACAAAAAGTATGCAAGAGTACAGTCTATTTTAAACTCGAATAGTAAAATTAATGCTCGATTAAAAAATAGCTTCCATTTTGGAACCTTGGTATGGAATGGAAAAAACTACAACAAGGTACAACTCATTGACATTCCAAGACAAGCCAATGTTCAAATTGGAGATACCATTATTACTGGTGGAAAATCTACTATTTTTCCTGAAGGAATTTTAATTGGAACTGTTCAAGAAATAAACCATAATGCCTTGAGTGAAATTGATATCAAACTTTTTAATGATATGTCCAATATTGGCTATGTATATGTAGTTAAAAACTTAGATAAATCTGAAATTAAAAGCCTAGAAAATACAGAAAATGAATAAGAGTTTATATGTTACTTTTTTGTTTTTTTCACTGTTATTACTGCAAGTATTTGTCTTTAATAACATCTTATTTTTAGGTTATATAAACCCGTATATTTACATTGCTTTTGTTATTTTTTATCCCATAAAAGAAGAGCGATTCAGCTTTCTTTTTTTATCCTTTTTATTAGGATTGTTTCTTGATTTTTTTAGTGATTCTGGAGGAGTTAATGCTTTTTCACTGCTTTTTGTTGCCTATATACGATTGTTTTTAATTCGGGTAATCTTTAAAAAAACAAGTTTAGATTATTTGTTATTCAATTTAAGAAATGAGCCTTTTGGAAAAGTTTTTAATTTTGTAATTATTACCATAGTAATCCATCACTTTTTGTTATTCTTAATTGCCAGTTTTAGTTTTAATAATATATCAAGTATCCTATTTCAGACACTTTATTCCAGTATTTTTACTGCAATCTTGTTCTTTTTAGGAACGTCTTTACTTAGAAACAAAAAATAAATGAAACGAAGTTTTCTATTATATTTTTTAATTACCATTGCAGGTTTGCTGTTGCTGGGTCGCTTGTTTCAATTGCAAGTAATTCGTGGTGCAGATCAAAATCCAGTAAAAAATGCAGCCGTTAAAGTCGACTATGATTTTCCAGAAAGGGGCTATGTTTATGATCGGAATGGAAAACTTTTGGTTGCCAACCAACTCTCTTATGACGTAATGATTATTCCAAAAGAGGTAAAAATTTTGGATACTATCGAATTCTGCGCTCTATTAAAAATAAGCAAGGAAGATTTTATTAAAAGATTTGAAAAAGCACAGAACTATGCGCCTTGGCTTCCTTCTGTATTTTTAAAACAACTGGCTAAGGAGGACTTTGCCTTTTTACAAGAAAAGTTGCACAAATATAAAGGCTTTTACATTCAAAAAAGAAGTATTCGTAACTACCCAATAGCTTCTGCCGCTAATATTTTAGGTTATATTAGTGAAGTAAATGAGGAAGACACTAAAAAAAACCCAAATTACCAACAGGGAGAGTTAACTGGGACAAGTGGCGTCGAAAAAATGTACGACTCCATTCTTAGAGGTGTAAAAGGAAAAAAATACCTGCATAGAGATCGATTAAACAAAATTATAGGAAGTTATAAAAATGGAATCTATGATACGATTGCTGTAAATGGTCAAGATATCACCCTAACCATTGATAGTGAGTTGCAACAATATGGAGAATTGTTAATGCGAGGTAAACGAGGAGCCATAGTAGCGATAGAACCAAGCACTGGAGAAATTTTAGCCGCCGTATCAACACCTAACTATGACCCGAACGAAATGGTAGGAAGACAGCGAAAAATCAATTCTGTACGTCTTTTTAATGACACTTTAGGAAACCCCATGTATGATAAAGGATTACAGGCACTGTATTCTCCTGGATCTCCCTTTAAAATTATCAATGCATTAATTGGATTGCAAGAAGGTGTGATTGATGAGCAAACGCCTTTTTATTGCAATCATGGATTTAGATATGGAAATCGACCTAATGAATTTATGGGTTGCCATTGTGGAATTGTCGGGATTCCGATTCGCTTGCACACAGCAATTTCTGAATCATGTAATAGTTATTTCTCTAATACCTACATACGAATCATCAACAAATATCAAAATTCTACCTTAGGAATGGATGCATGGAGCAACCATGCAAAGAGCTTTGGACTTGGGAATTACTTAGGTTATGACTTACCCACAGGGCAAAGAGGCCTTATTCCAGATGGAAAATACTATGACGACAGGTATAAGTACTCATGGGGACCAACGACGAACATTTCAAATGCCATTGGACAAGGAGAGATAATTACAACACCTATTCAATTAGCAAATGTTACTGCAGCGATTGCTAATAAAGGATTTTTCTACACACCACATATCTTAAAAAAAGCGAACGATATAACACCGAACAATCCGGATTTCAATATTCCCAAATACACCACTATTAATTCAAAATACTTCCCACCGGTTATCGATGCAATGGAAGAAGTTTTTAAAACAGGGACTGCTAAATGGGTAAAAATTAACGGAATAGATATTGTAGGGAAGACAGGTACTTCAGAAAATTTTGTAATTGTGAATGGGGTGCGTAAACAATTAGAAGACCATTCTATTTTAATTGCTTTTGCACCAAAAGATAATCCAAAAATTGCCATCGCAGTGTATGTGGAAAATGGGGGGTTTGGGTCTACCATTGCTGCACCAATCACAAGCTTATTGGTAGAGAAATACATCAATGGAAAAATAGCCCCAAATCGAAAATGGATCGAAGACAGGATGATTAATTTAAGCTTAAAAACAGTTTATGATCAAAAAGCGGTTCTTCCAACAAAAACACTTCTAGATTGAGAGCAGAAAAAAACAACATATTTTATGGAATCGATTGGGTTCTAGTCCTACTCTATATAATCTTAGTTGTTTTTGGGTGGACCAATATCTATGCTGCAACTGTTTCCGACACTAGTGGTTCACTCCTTGACTTTTCTGCGAGATATGGCAAACAGTTGTTGTGGATTCTGTTATGCATTCCTTTAATTATAATTATTCTTTTTTTTAATTCAAAATTCTACGAGCGCTTTGCCAGCATCATTTATTTCGTGGGCCTGTGTTTTTTAGCTGGTGTACTGATCTTTGGAAAAAAAATAAATGGGGCAACCTCATGGTATGATTTTGGAGGAATGAGCCTACAACCTTCTGAATTTGCTAAAGCATTTACCGCGCTTGCTGTTGCTAAGCTGTTAAGTGATAAACAATACAATCTAAATCTAGTTAAAAATCAAATTAAGGCGTTTATTATTATCTTTTTACCCGCTTTCTTTATTGCTATGCAACCAGACATGGGTTCAGTTCTTATTTACATATCCTTCTTTTTTGTTTTAAATAGAGAAGGCCTAACCCTTAACTATATCATCTTTGGTGCTATTGCCATCATATTGTTCTTTTTAACCTTGCTTTTTGGAGCAACAGCCGTTACAATATTAATTTTTAGTTTGCTAAGCTTGTTTATCGCCTATTTTTTAAGAAAGAATAAAGGCTATTTAAAATTTAATTGGCACAAGTTTTTAGGAATCTATCTCGTTATTGGCTTGTTTATTTTTAGCACGAGTTATATATATAATTCCGTATTTGAACAACATCAACGTGATCGTTTTGATATTTTATTAGGAATATCTCAAGATACTCGAGAAATTGGCTATAATACAAATCAATCCATTCAAACAATTAGTTCGGGTGGATTTAGTGGTAAAGGTTTTTTAGATGGGGATAGAACACAAGGTAAATTTGTTCCAGAACAAGACACCGATTATATTTTTAGCACTGTAGGCGAGGAATGGGGCTTTTTAGGAACCTCTTTTGTGGTGATTACCTTTATGCTTCTGCTCTATCGGATTATTTATTTAGCAGAATCCCATACCAATAAATTTGGACGCATCTATGGTTATAGTTTAGCGTCAATACTCTTTTTTCATGTTTTAATTAATATTGGAATGGTAATTCAGTTACTTCCAACAGTTGGAATTCCTTTGCCTTTTTTTAGTTACGGTGGTTCTTCTTTATGGGGATTCACATTATTACTCTTTATTTTTATTCGTTTGGATGCAAATAAAAGTTATGAATGGTAGGTCTAGTCCGACTCATTTGAAGTCATAAAAAAAGCGTTCTGAATACTATTCAGAACGCTTTTTTTATTAATTTATAATCTAATATTATAACGCAGCTACGTGCTTTGCCAATTTAGATTTCAAGTTACTTGCTTTGTTTTGGTGGATGATATTAGTCTTTGCTAATTTATCCAACATCGCCACAACTTTAGGCAATAAAGCTTGCGCTTCAGTTTTATCTTCTATAGCACGTAAAGATCTCACAGCATTTCTTGTTGTTTTATGCTGATACTTGTTTCTCAATCTTTTAGATTCGTTGCTTCTAATTCTCTTTAATGCTGACTTATGATTTGCCATAATTTTATTTAGTTTTTAATGAAAACTTGTAGTCCGTACGGGAATCGAACCCGTGTTACCAGGATGAAAACCTGGCGTCCTAACCCCTAGACGAACGGACCATTACAATCTTATTGCTGATTGCGGGTGCAAATATACAACGATTTTAAAACTCTGCAAGATTTTTTTTATTTTTTTTATAAAAATTAATAGGCTTTTGCAAAGAGTACTTTTTGGGTAGATGGGCGGCCTGAATACACACAAGTTCCCGCTTCAAATACGCTGTCATTTGGAATACATCTAATGGTTGCTTTGGTTTGTTCTTTGATAGCATCTTCTGATTCCTCTGAACCATCCCAATGTGCTAACACAAAACCACCTTTATTTTCAATTACCTCTTTAAATTCTTGAAAATTAGAAACTTCTGTCATATGATTCTCCCTAAAACTCACAGCTTTTTGAAATAAATTTGTTTGAATATCTTCAAGCAAATTTTCAATGAAATCAACAAGGTTTTCTTGGTCGACGATTTGTTTTTCTAAGGTATCTCTTCGAGCCAACTCTACTGTGTTATTTTCTACATCTCGAGCTCCAATTGCAATTCTAATCGGCACACCTTTTAACTCATACTCAGCAAATTTTGCACCAGGTCTAAAAGTATCTCTATTATCAAACTTTACCGAAATTCCTTTTTGTTTAAGCTCCTTAACCATACCAGCTACTTTTTCTGAGATCAAATCTAATTGTTCATCGTTCTTATATATTGGCACAATAACAACTTGAATCGGCGCTAATTTAGGAGGCAAGACTAATCCGAAATCATCAGAATGAGTCATAATCAACCCACCTATTAGTCGAGTCGAAACCCCCCAAGAGGTGGCCCAAACATATTCTTGTTTTCCTTCTTTTGACGTATATTTCACATCAAAGGCTTTAGCGAAATTCTGTCCTAAAAAATGAGAGGTTCCTGCTTGCAAGGCTTTTCCATCTTGCATAAGTGCTTCAATGGTATAGGTTTCTTCAGCCCCTGCAAATCGCTCACTTTCAGATTTCGCTCCTTTGATTACTGGCATCGCCATAAAATTTTCTGCAAAAGTTGCATAGACCTCTTGCATTTGTTTGGCTTCTATTATTGCTTCTTTTTTGGTAGCATGTGCCGTATGTCCTTCTTGCCACAAAAACTCTGCGGTGCGCAAAAATAAACGGGTTCTCATTTCCCAACGAACAACATTTGCCCATTGGTTAATAAGCAGTGGTAAATCTCTATAAGATTGGATCCAGCCCTTATAGGTGCTCCAAATTATGGCCTCAGAGGTGGGTCTAACAACCAGTTCTTCTTCTAATTTCGCATCAGGATCTACTCGTAGCTTTCCAGGATGATCAGGGTCATTCTGCAATCGATAATGTGTTACAACAGCACATTCTTTTGCAAAGCCCTCTGCATTTTTTTCCTCGGCTTCAAACAAACTTTTTGGAACAAAAAGAGGGAAATATGCATTCTCATGACCGGTCTCCTTGAACATTCTATCAAGCTCTGCCTGCATCTTTTCCCAAATAGCATAACCATAGGGTTTTATAACCATACAACCACGTACGGCGGAGTTCTCTGCTAAATCGGCTTTTACTACCAATTCATTATACCATTTGGAATAATCCTCTTCTCGCTTTGTTAACTTCTTGCTCATAATCAAAAGTTTGGCATAAAACTTGTTATCTTTACTATGGGAACATTTCCCAGCACAAAACTAATGCAAAAAGATTATTGACCCAATCTAAAGTTGGCATTTTTTGCAAATCAGTGTAAATCCTTAAAATTGAGCCTTATGAAACTACATAACTTTAAATTGAGACCTTCTGTTTTAATCTTGGCAATGCTGCTAAGCAGTTTTGCTTTTGTGTCATGTGGTTCCTACCAAAGTGTTTATAATGATGATGGCATCTATAGCGATAGAAAGCCTGAAGTAATTGTGGTAAAAACTGAAGAAACAAGAAAAGCCATAGAAGAAAATTATTTCTCGAATGAATTAGATCGAATTAAGCAGGTAGATGATGATGATGAAGTATTTACCAATGTTGATGATTATAGCTCTGCAACAGATTACATAGATAATGATGCTGCTGACGATATACTACCAAAAACTCAAATTAATTACAGCAATAGTCCTTGGGGCTATGATGATTCTGCGAATGATGTAATTATAAATATTAATTTAGACTTTAACAGGTGGAATTATTGGGATCATTATTATGGGTATCCTAACCTTTGGAATCATCGTTGGGGCTTTAGATATGGTTTTTATGGTAATTATGTATATCAACCGTATTATTATGGGTATGGATATGGTGCCTTTTATTATTACCCACCATTTTATTATCCTTTCAATAATTATAATAATTATGGTGATGGCTATAACAATAGAAGAAATTCTACTTATACCAAACGAGATAGTTACTATACCAGCACAAGCCGAAGAAACACAATTGTTCATAGCAGAAGAACCTATGAGGATGTTAGACGTACAAATACAACAACATCAAGACGCGTAAATTCTACACTGGGCAATTTTAAGATTTCCACTAAAAGAAGCATAATTAACAACAGCAATTCGAATAGAAATACTACAAAGACCACTAGAGGTAATTCAAATACTACTAGACGAAGTGCGGGAACAATTAAAAACACTCCGGTAAATAGAGGCTCTTCTAATAATACTAGAACAAACACGAGTACAAGAAGATCAACCAGTAATACGAATGCTGAAAGATCGACTTCAAGAAGAAAAAACGGGTAAGTTATTTAAATAAATACAAACAATGATAAAAAAAGGAACTCTATTAATCTGCCTTTGTGGATTTGCCATGTCTAGTTTTTCTCAAGCTTTAGGCTATCAAGATTTGGCCTTGCTTTTTAGTAAAGACCAAATAGCAGGAACGGCTAGATTTAATGCCATGAGTGGTGCTTTTGGAGCCTTGGGAGGCGATGTATCTGCTATAAAAATTAATCCTGCTGGTGCAGCGGTATTTAACAACAGTCTTGCAACCATATCGTTAAACACAAGAAATACTGCTACTTTGACTAATTATTATAACACAACCAACAGTAGCAATGACAATTATTTTAATTTTTCCCAAACGGGTGCAGTGATTGTTTTTGACAACTATAATAGTAGCAATTGGAACAAGGTGACTTTTAGCTTTAACTACAGCATGCGAAACGATTTTAGGAATGACATTTTTACAAGTGGAAATAGCGGCTATTCAACGTTTGTAGAGTTTCCTTTAGACACAAATAATCCAAAGACACAATATTCGATAGCCGATGCTCAGAAATTTTCAAACAATTATAGCGGAGACCTTAGCGAGTATAATTTTGCAATATCTGGTCAATACAATAAGAATCTTTATGTGGGATTATCGTTTAACAGTTTTGATTTAAAATTTTCTCAAAAAGCGAGGCTTACAGAATTGAATAGCGCAGCAAATAACAGCACCTTGAGTGTTAATTTTTATCAAGAGAATATTACCACAGGAAGCGGATTTTCATTAGGAGCTGGTTTTATTTATAAACTAGGCCAAAACTTGAGAATTGGTGGTGCATATGAGACTCCAATTTGGTTTACAAGTATAATAGAAAATACAAATATTGTTAATAATGATGGTTATCTGGGCGACACCGAAATAATAAGTTCTGAGTACAATGTAATTTATGACAATACCGCAGGCAATTACTACCCTTCACAGTTTTTTGAATACAAATTAAAAACCCCAGGAAAAATGACAGCGAGTTTGGCCTATGTTTTTGGATCAAATGGTTTATTTAGCATGGATTACACCTACAAAAATTACGAAACAATGAAGCTGTTGAAAGACAATTTCACAGCAGAAAATCAATTTTT
>CBFHUV010000020.1:0-22968 GCA_965659055.1 Polaribacter sp. | reverse complement strand
TTATACGCTTGATAAAAAATATAGATTAACGGAATTGCGGAAATAACTAAACCCATCAATATGGGGCGGTAATTCCCTAAAGAATCCGATTGTATAATTTGATACAGTAAGAATCCACAGAGAACTAAGACACCAATAGTTAAAACTAAGAGAATTAACCTTAAAAATAGGGTTGAGCTTCTTTCAAGTGATTTAAAATTTTGTATAGTCATTTTTGTTTTTTATTAAATTTATTGACAAAAGTAATAAATTTATTGAAAAACAACAAAAATTGCATGAATAACAATTTATTTTTTAAAGATTGATTTTTTTTAAATGCAAAAAGGGTTACACTATTAAAGTATAACCCTTTTAATTTGATATTTGCTCCCCCTCTTGGGCTCGAACCAAGGACCCTCTGATTAACAGTCAGATGCTCTAACCAACTGAGCTAAGGAGGAGTTTGCAATACTATTCGTTTTGCGAGTGCAAATATAATCGTTTTTAAAAACCTGCCAAACTTTTTTAAAAAAAAATCATAGTTTTATTAGGTGAAATATTTTAGAAAAAAAAGGACAGAATTTTTAAAAGTTGTATTTTTGCACTAGTTATTATTTTATACCTAAAGTACTATAGATTCTTATGGACAAATTTTCGTTCTTAAACGCAGCACACACTGGTTTTATTGCCGATTTATATGAGCAATATCTAACAAATCCTGATGCCGTTGAACCAAGCTGGAGAAGTTTTTTTCAGGGCTATGATTTGGCTAATGAAAAGTACTCTTTAACAGATGAAAAAATTAGCGAAGAGATTCCTCAGGAAGTTCGTAAAGAATTTTTAGTCATAGATTTAATTAATGGGTACAGAACTCGTGGACATCTTTTTACAAAAACCAACCCGGTTAGAGAACGAAGAAAATATGAACCTACCCTAGCCCTAGAAAATTTTGGCCTATCAGAAGCTGATTTAGGAACGCATTTCTCAGCTGGTGAAATTTTAGGAATCGGAAAAACAACTTTAGGAGAAATTATTTCGCACTTACAAGCTATTTATTGTGATTCTATCGGAGTCGAATATATGTATATGCGCAATCCAGAAAAATTAAAATGGTGGCAAAATCGTTTAAACCAAAATGATAATCATCCTAATTATTCTGTCGATTCAAAAAAATACATTTTAACAAAATTAAATCAAGCTGTTACTTTTGAGAGCTTTTTACAAACCAAATATGTTGGGCAAAAACGATTTTCTTTAGAGGGTGGTGAGGCTTTAATTCCAGGGATTAGTGTTGCTTTACGAGATGCTGCAGAAAAATTTGGTGTGGAAGAGTGTGTTATTGGAATGGCTCATAGAGGCCGTTTAAACACCTTGGTAAATATCTTTAAAAAACCAGTTCGAGACTTGTTTAGTGAGTTTGAAGGAAAGGACTTTGAAGATGAAACTATAGATGGAGATGTAAAATATCACTTGGGTTTAACCTTAAGCAAAACCTATAGAGGTGGTAAGGAAATCAAGATGAACTTGGTACCTAACCCATCACATCTAGAAACTGTTGCGGCTGTGGCAGAAGGAATTACCAGAGCTAAAATTGATAGAAAATACAACGGAGACGAAAATAAAATCTTACCAATTATCATTCATGGAGATGCGGCTATTGCTGGACAAGGAATTGCTTACGAGGTAACTCAAATGGCCAAATTGAATGGATACAAAACCGGAGGAACCATACATGTGGTTGTAAACAACCAAGTGGGTTTTACCACCAATTATTTAGATGCGAGATCAAGTACCTATTGTACCGATGTGGCAAAGGTAACCCTCTCGCCAGTTTTGCATGTTAATGCAGATGACATTGAAGCTGTCTGCCATGCAATGGAAATGGCTCTTGATTACAGAATGCAATTTAATTCTGATATTTTTATCGACTTATTAGGCTATCGAAAATACGGACACAATGAAGGTGATGAACCTCGTTTTACCCAACCAAACTTGTACAAGGCCATCGCAAAACACAAAGATCCTAAGGAAATTTATGTTGCTAAATTATTGGCAGAAGGCTCTATAGAAGCGGATTATATAGAAGGCATTACTTCTGAGTTTAAAGCCATGTTAGAAGATGAGTTTGAAAAATCAAAACTAGAGTCCAAGTCTAAGTTAAAAGAATTTATGGAATCTACCTGGAAAGGTTTTGTTCGTCAGCAGCTAGAGGCGATGCTCAAACCTACAGATACGACCTATGCAGCAGATGCCTTAAAAAATATTTCTAAAATAGTTTCTACGGTTCCAGAAAATGTAAAGTTTGTTAGAAAGGCAGAACGTATTTTAGATGGAAGAGCCAAAATGGTTTTTGAAGATGATGCATTGGATTGGGGTATGGCAGAAACCTTGGCTTATGGATCCTTGTTAGAAGAAGGATTTAATGTGCGCATTTCAGGACAAGATGTAGAGCGTGGTACTTTTTCGCACAGACATGCCATCTTACGTGATGAAAACACCGAAGAGCGCATCAATTTATTAAATACCAACCCTAAGAATAAGGGTGAAATGACCATCTATAATTCCTTATTATCAGAATATGGAGTTCTTGGTTTTGATTATGGATATGCCATGGCAAACCCAAACACCTTGACCATTTGGGAAGCCCAATTTGGTGATTTCTCTAATGGGGCACAGATTATGTTTGACCAATACATTTCTGCCGCAGAAGACAAATGGAAAATGCAAAATGGGATTGTTGTCTTATTACCTCACGGTTATGAAGGGCAAGGTTCTGAGCATTCTTCAGCAAGAATTGAACGTTATTTGCAATTGTGTGCAGAAGATAATATGACGGTTGCTAATTGTACAACTCCTGCCAACTTCTATCATTTGCTGAGAAGACAAATGAAAAGAAACTTCAGAAAGCCTTTAATTGTATTTACGCCAAAAAGTTTGTTGAGACATCCAAAGGTAATCAGTTCTATGAACGAATTTGCAAATGGAGAATTTCAAGAAGTAATCGATGATACCATCAATCCATCAAAAGTGACTAAATTGGTCTTTTGTATGGGGAAATTTTACTATGACCTTTTAGCGGAAAGAGAAACGTTAGAAAGAGAAGATATTGCCTTGGTTAGAATTGAACAATTGTTTCCATTGCATCTAGATAAAATACAACAGGTTATTGATCGATATCCAAATGCTAAAGACTATGTTTGGGCTCAGGAAGAACCGAGAAATATGGGTGCTTGGAGTTTTATGTTAGAACGATTTGAATTGGTTAAATTACGGGTGTGTTCTTTAAAATATTACGCAGTTCCTGCAGCAGGTTCTAGTACCCGTTTTAAAATAAGACACCAACGTGTTATTGACAGTGTTTTTGAAACAAAAGAATAAAAAGAATTTCAGATAAAAATAAAATTTAGTACTGATGATTTTAGAAATGAAAGTTCCTTCTCCGGGGGAATCAATTACAGAAGTAGAAATAGCAACTTGGTTAGTGGAAGACGGTGACTATGTTGAAAAGGATCAACCTATTGCAGAAGTAGATTCTGATAAGGCAACCTTAGAATTGCCTGCAGAAGAAAGTGGAATCATCACTTTTAAAGCAGAAGAAGGCGATGCAGTCGCTGTTGGTGCGGTTGTTTGCTTAATTGACATGGACGCTCCAAGACCAGAAGGATCAGCACCAAAAACTGAAACGAAAGCAGAAACGCCAATAGAAACCACAGCTCCTAAAAAAGAAGAGGTTAAAACCTATGCAACTGGAACTGCTTCTCCTGCAGCAAAAAAGATTTTAGCTGAAAAAGGCATGGATACTGCTGCTGTAAAAGGCTCAGGAAAAGATGGTAGAATTACCAAAAATGATGCAGAAAACGCAACTCCTAGCATGGGAACACCTACTAGTGGTGGATCTAGAGCTACAGAACGTAAGAAATTATCAATGTTGCGTAGAAAGGTTGCAGAGCGTTTGGTTTCAGTAAAAAATGAAACTGCCATGTTAACGACCTTTAACGAGGTAAATATGCAGCCAATTTTTGACTTGAGAAATCAGTACAAAGATGCCTTTAAAGACAAGCACAATGTTGGGCTAGGTTTTATGAGCTTTTTTACTTTGGCTGTTGTTAGAGCTTTACAAATGTATCCAGATGTCAATTCTATGATCGATGGAGATTATCAGGTAAACAATGATTTTCAAGATATCTCTATTGCCGTTTCTGGCCCTAAAGGATTGATGGTTCCTGTTATTCGAAATGCAGAAAACCTAAGTTTTAGAGGCGTAGAAAGCGAAGTAAAACGTTTGGCTTTAAGAGCTCGTGATGGACAAATTACAGTAGATGAAATGACAGGTGGTACCTTTACCATTACCAATGGTGGTGTATTTGGATCGATGTTGTCTACCCCTATTATTAACCCGCCACAATCTGGTATTTTAGGAATGCACAATATTGTTAACAGACCAATGGCCGTTAACGGAGAGGTGGTTATTCAGCCAATCATGTATGTAGCGCTTTCTTATGACCACAGAATTATTGATGGTAGAGAGTCTGTAGGGTTCTTAGTTGCGGTAAAAGAAGCCTTAGAAAACCCGGTAGAATTATTGATGAACAACAATGTTTTGAAAGCACTTGAGCTGTAAGGTTCCTTATTGAACTTGAATGCAATTAGATTTTAAATATTTATAAACCCAAGCAAATTGCTTGGGTTTTTTTATGAAAAAGCAGGTTGATTAAGTATCTTGCTAAAAAATTGCCATGCCAAAAAATCCTGAACTAGAACTTGCTCTAAAGTTTATTGATAAAACAGACCGCAACTTGTTTATCACAGGTAAGGCCGGTACAGGAAAGACTACTTTTTTACATCAAATTAAACAAAATTCCTTAAAAAGAATGGTAGTTGTAGCACCTACTGGTGTTGCGGCAATTAACGCAAAAGGAGTTACCATACATTCATTTTTTCAATTGCCTTTTGGGCCCATCTTACCCAATCAAATTGGAAACACTTCCAACCAACAAAGAAAATTTAGTAAAGCGAAGATTGATATCATCCGTTCGTTAGATTTGGTAGTCATAGATGAAATTAGCATGGTAAGAGCTGATCTTTTAGACGGAATAGACCAAGTGATGCGACGCTATAAAAACCGCAACAAAGTCTTTGGGGGTGCACAGGTGTTGATGATTGGTGATTTACAACAGTTGGCTCCTGTCATACAACCACATGAATGGAGTTTACTACAACAATATTACAGCAGCATTTACTTTTTTAGCTCGAAAGCCTATCAAGAAGCTCAAGTTCTTGCCATTGAACTAAAACATATTTATCGACAAAAAAATGAACGCTTCATTCATATTTTAAACGAGATAAGAAATGATGCCTTGTCTTTAAGTTCAGAAAAGATTTTAAACGAACACTACGATCCTCATTTTTCACCGGCAAAAGAAGAGGGCTATATTACCCTAACCACACACAACAATAGAGCCCATTTAATTAACAGTTCAGAACTGAATAAGTTAGCCAGCAAAAGCTATTTTTTTAAGGCTAATGTTTCGGGCAAATTCAATGAAAACTCGTTTCCAAATGAGGAAACCTTAGAGTTTAAAATTGGTGCTCAGGTCATGTTTATCAAAAATGATTCATCTGCAGAGAAACGATATTTTAATGGTAAAATAGGTGTCATTACCGATATATCAAAAGAATCAGTTACGGTGCAATGTGTGCATGAAATTGATGAAATTGTTACAGAAAAAGAAACTTGGGAAAACATTGCTTATACCATCAATGAAGAAACCAAAGAAATTAAAGAAGATATTACCGGCTCCTTTTCTCAAATTCCTTTGCGCTTGGCGTGGGCCATTACCATTCATAAAAGTCAGGGGCTAACTTTTGAAAAAGCCATCATAGATGCCGAAGCCTCCTTTGCTCATGGGCAAACTTATGTGGCCTTAAGCAGATGTACTTCCTTAGAAGGAATTGTTTTAAAAACAAAGATTAGTTCAAAGGCCATCATTAATGATGTGACCGTGGGCTCGTTTAATAAACAGATTGAAGAAAACAACCCAAATGATCAAACATTAATTGAATCTGAAAAAGGTTTTCAACTGAATTTAATTTCGGAATTATTTGATTTTCAACATTTTTTACATCCAATAACACGATTGATTGATGTTTACTATAAAAATAGAACCAGCATAAAAGGAGAGGTTATTGAACACCTCGAAATCATTAAAAATGAGGGCGTGGTTCCATTGCTAAAAATAGCAAGCAATTTTAGACAACAATTAGCGTCCATTGCTAAAAATGAGTCCAACATAGAAGAAAGTGCTTCGATTCAGGAACGATTTTCAAAGGCCGTAGACTATTTTTTAAGCGAGACCATTAAAAATATCGTTCAACCCCTATCAAAAATATCTTTTTCATCAGATAATAAAGCCGTGAAAAAAGATTTTGATACGCAGTATGATCAGCTTCAAGAAGTGTTAAGTGAAAAGGTATTCGCACTTAAAAATTCAACAGATGGCTTTAAAACAAAAACCTATTTACAGACCAGAGCAGGAGCTGTTTTGCAAAAGACAGCCCCCAACAAAAGGAAAAAGCTCACAAGCAAGCGCGATCCCGCTCTAGCCATAAGTCTTCGAGAGTTGCGAGATACTATTGCAAAGTCTGAGAACATTCCTCACTTTCAAATCTTTACTCAAGAAACCCTATATACCTTGTGTGATTCGCTACCAAAAAACGAAAAAGAACTGCTAAAAGTAAAAGGGATGGGAAAAATTAGAGTTCAAAAGTACGGAAAAGAAATTTTAGCCTGCATTAAAGAATATCTTGATACCCAACCTGTGAAAGAAGATCTCAAACCAACTAAAATTCCGAGCAAACAAATTAGTTTAACACTGTTTAAAGAAGGCCATGATATCAAAGAAATTGCCCAAATAAGAGCATTGACGATTCAAACCATTGAAAGCCATTTAATCAGTTTCATTCCTTCTGGAGAAATTGACATCTTAGAGTTAATGCCACTAAAAAAACATCAAAAACTTCTTAAAATTATAGAAAACACTTCCTATAACAGCCTATCTGAACTCAAAGAAATAGTAGGTGATGATTATAGTTATACAGATTTAAAAATGCTCCTCTATTCTTTAGAGCGATAGGTAAAACAATAAAAGAATACTGCAATTAATTTTTTATAAAATTACATGTAAAAAAATCCCGAGCTGAACTCGGGATTTTCAATTTTTATTTTAATTTATTCTGCTGCTTCGTACTTAAATGAAACTCTTCATAAGTTTGAAGAAGGTTCATTAAGGCAGAGATTAAATCTTTCGTTTCTAACAAAATACTAAAATACAAAGTAGTATTCTTCGGACTCGTTTCGTCGGTTCTAATTCTATCAATTTGCTTTTCAATAGAACTTGTTACATCAATCAACAATTCTTTTTTATCCACTAAAACCTCGTCTAGTGTGTCAAAAGCTCTGTTTTTAAACACTTTACTCACCTTGTCCAAAATTGCGGCCAATTGATTGTCTATGATCTTCAAATCTTTTAACTGTCCTTTCTTAAGATTTTTGTGATTGTTATTCACGTGCTTATAGCTGGCTCTAGAAATATAACTAATGGATTGTGCAACATCTTGCAAATAACCCAATACGAGGATGTAGAATCTACTTGCTTGCACAGAGGTCTCATCAAGTGATTTGATAAAATAGAAGACTCCATCTTTCAATTCATCAATTTCATCGTTTAATTTTCCTACGTGCTTGTCTGTTTTTCGAAGTTTGTTTAAGTCGTGTTTTGCCAAATCATCAACCACATTGGTGTAAAGCTTATTCACACGGTCTGCAACTTCAGAAATATGATCTGAGCTTTCTTCAATAACACCATTAATGGTGATCAATTCTGCTCTATTCATTAAGCGTTGCTTTTTAACTTCGTTATTCTTCTTGGTATAAGAAATGTAATTTTTCCCCATTAGAAAAACTACTAATATTAGCAAAATTGCTACAGCGGTAATACCTCCTAAACTAATTAAATAGGCAAAAGTAGCTGCGGTTGTAAAAGCAATAATTGCTGTTGCAAACCAACCTCCGACTACATTAATAACTCCTGCAACTCTATACACTGCACTTTCTCTACCCCAAGCTCTATCGGCTAAGGAAGTACCCATGGCCACCATAAAAGTTACATAGGTGGTAGACAATGGTAGTTTTAAAGAAGTCCCTAAAGAAATTAAGATCCCTGCAACAATAAGGTTTACAGAGGCTCTAACTAAATCAAAAGCTGGCATTTCATAGGTTTTGTCTTTTGACAACTCAATTACAGGCTTTTGAAACTTACTATCTACAAAGGCTAAAGTTTTGGCTGGAACTAAAAAACTAAAAGCTTGGTTTATTCCCATGGCTGCTCTAACAACTACTCGAGACATTGGGTTTGGCTGAAATTTTTCATGTCCTTCTCCTTGACGAGACAAATTTACTCCTGTTTCAATTACTGTTTTTGCTTTTTTAGAGGTCCATATGGTTACTACCATTACAGCCCCAGCAATTAATAAGATCCAAACATTCGAAGGAACTTTCTTTCCTAATACCCCCATTGAGAATGCATCTGCGGCTACTCCAGATGCTTGCCATGCCTCATAGGAATTCCATGCAGCAATTGGCACCCCAATAAAGTTTACCAAGTCATTTCCTGCAAAGGCCAAAGCCAATGAAAAAGTCCCAACTCCAATAATTAACTTTAAAACATTGACCTTAAAGAACGATATTAAGGCTTGAGATATTAAAGACCAAAAAACAAAACCTATTAATAAAATCAGATAAATATTTCCTTCTATGAGATGTTTCACATCAGCGTAGTAAGGAGTTCCCTTAAGTCCCTTAATAATAATAAAATACGTAATCGATGTAATTGCGAACCCTCCAAATAGCGCATTGATAAAACTCGGCCTACTTTCTATATGAAAAGAATAAATCATTCTCGAAAAAAACTGAACAATCGCTCCCACAGAAAATGCGACGACCACCGAGAGTAAGATTCCTAATATGATAAAAATAGCAGTTTCTGTATTGATATATTTTCCAAGATTCGCTGCGGTTTCACCACTCCCTGAGGTATAAATTTTAATCAAAGCCATGGCAACAGCTGCTCCTAACAATTCAAAAACAATGGATACTGTAGTGGAGGTTGGCATTCCTAAAGAATTGAATACATCTAACAGCAAGATGTCCGTTATCATAACGGCCATAAAGATGTACATAATCTCGTTAAAGTAGAATTCACTAGGAACGAAGATTCCTTTTCTGGCAACTTCCATCATACCATTCGAAGTAACGGATCCTAAAAAGACTCCTAAACTGGCTATAATTAGAATCTTTTTAACTGAAATTGCTTTTGATCCAATTGCTGAATTTAAAAAATTCACGGCGTCATTACTAACCCCTACAACCAAGTCAATAATTGCTAAAATTGTTAATGCAATTAGCATTAAAATATATGGATTCTCCATAAGTATCTTTCTTTTTTATTTTACAAATTTATATACATCCAAAACGTTAAATGTTACGTTTATGTTATCTTTTATTCATTAGAAATGAATATCTACTTGCAATCTGTACATTAGTTGATTTGATTTATTCACAACATCCAAATAACTAAAGTCTGATTGTATTTTTAGCTTATGTCCTACAATATATTTAGATATTCCCAAAGTATATTGATTTTCTGCTCCTTTATTTAAAAATTGATCATAGCTTACATTGGTATATCTTGTTGATAACTCCCAATTATTTTTAAATAAATAACCAGCCATTAAATTTATACTATTCCCTGTGTCTACTTTTACTCCAGTTAACGAATTGTCCGAATTCTTAGCTAAAGGATCAGCGGCATCTCTGTATGCATACTCTCCCATAAAAGAAAAGCCTTTGTATTTTAACATGGCATCCACAAAAACCGTTGAAATATTGGTTTGAAAAAACCCAGTGTCATTGGTCATATAGGTACCTTGATTGCTTCGGTTTCTTACAGCATTGTTATTTAGATCATAAGTGGCAGCAAAAGATAATTTTACACGCTCTTCTCTTTTTAAATCACTCCCAAAATAATCTCCCTTACTTGTAAAATTTCCGAAAGGCAATAATTCTACTCTGGCTGTGTACTGAAGACCACCTGCATTCCCTGTCGTCACGTTTCTTCCTTCTCCTTGAGAAATAGCAAGCGCTTCTTTTACAACAAAATTATCAGACAGATTAAAATGGTGTCTCAATTGGGCACCCATGTCTCTGTCTATATTAAATCTGCTATTTAATAGCGATCGATCTACCAATTGCATATCTGCAGAAGAAATAACACGTTCTCTATTTCCTGGTAATTTTGTTTGACCTATCCACAAAACAAAATTTTCATAAAAATTCCATTTAAGTACGGCATCCATGACATATCTTGGCGTATTTCCTGTATAAATTGAAGTTCCAGAAATATCTCTATTAGAAAGTCCCAGCTCTAATTTGTATTGCAATTTTGGACTAAAGGCAAAACCACTAAATTTTAATCGTGCTCTTCGAACTAACATGGACGTTTTTTGATTGGAAAGTTCTCCTGCGTTGGCATCCCAAGTAGAAGTTGCTAAAAATTGCATTCTTGCACTAATGTTCATGGACCAAGAATTGTCCTTTCCCTTTAGATTAAAAAGACCTTTACCAAATTGTGGAGCATTCGTTTCTTGCGCATTTGAGGTATGAATACACATCAGCAGCATAATAGCAGCTGAGAGGAAAGTTTTCATTTTAAGTATTAGTTTTTGTCGAGGACAAATAACCAATACTAATGTTAAGTTAATGTTTCTTTATTGTTATTTTAGCAATAAAAAAACTGCCTTCGTTAGAAGGCAGCAACATGTATTCATTAATAAAGTCGACAAAAACTATATACTTAATGAAATACACTAACTACTTAAAGTTATTCTGCAAATATGAAGCTGTAATATTATCTTAAGGTATAAGAAATATTAAATAATTATTAAGCAATGCCTACATTAGGTTACTTTTTTATTAAGAAAATCTATATAAAAACACTTAAAAGAATTCCTTAAAAAACAATACTTTTTATCCTAAAACATTCAATGACAACTAAAAAAGCAAACAAACTCATTTCAGAAACGAGCCCGTATTTGTTGCAGCACGCATATAATCCGGTAGCCTGGCACGCTTGGAATGAAGAAACCTTAGCCCTTGCCAAAAAAAAGCAAAAATTACTTTTAATTTCTATTGGATATGCTTCTTGTCATTGGTGTCATGTTATGGAACATGAGAGTTTTGAGGACGAGGCTGTTGCCGAAGTGATGAATAGGTATTTTATAAACATTAAAATTGATAGAGAAGAACGACCTGATATCGATCAGATTTATATGACTGCCGTTCAGTTAATGACCGGGAGCGGAGGCTGGCCATTAAACTGCATTGCCCTTCCTGATGGCAAACCTGTTTGGGGAGGTACCTATTTTAAAAAAGAGGAATGGAAATCTGCCTTGTCCCAGATAGGTGATTTATATATCTCTAACCCAGAAAAAGTACTGGAATACGCAAAGAAATTAACCGAAGGAATTCTTCAAACTAGTTTGGTTCAGCCAAATAAAGAAACCATTCGTTTTAGCGAAGCCTACTTGCACAGTACCGTTAAAAAATGGAGTCTGTATTTTGACGAAGATTTTGGAGGTTATTTAAAGGCGCCTAAGTTTCCAATGCCAAATAATTATCAGTTTTTGCTTAGATATGCGCATCAATACCAAGACAAAGAACTGAATAGCTATGTGCATACTACCTTAACAAGTATGGCTTATGGAGGGCTTTTTGATCAAATTGGAGGTGGTTTTTCTCGATATTCTGTAGACGCAAAATGGCATATCCCACATTTTGAAAAAATGTTGTACGATAATGGCCAACTAGTTAGTTTGTATGCCGATGCCTATGCAGCTTCAAAAAATGAACTTTACAAAGAAACTGTTTATCTAACCTTAGACTTTATAGAAAGAGAACTGATGGATGCTAACGGAGGATTCTATTCTTCCTTAGACGCCGATAGTGAAGACGAAAAAGGACATTTAGAGGAAGGGGCTTATTATATCTGGACTAGTGAAGAACTCAAAAAATACTTGAAAGAAGATTTTACACTTTTTGCGTCTTATTATAATGTGAATCGTTATGGATATTGGGAGGAAAACAAGTACCATCTTATTAGAACGCTTTCTGATGATGAATTTATAAAAGAGCATAAAATTACCAAAGATCAATTAAATGCTTATTTAAAAAAATGGAAAACGCTCCTATTGGAGCAACGAAATTCAAGAGCTCGTCCTCGGCTCGATGATAAAATTTTATGTTCTTGGAATGCCTTAATGTTAAAAGGCTATGTAGATGCCTACAAAGCTATAGGAGATGCCCGTTTTTTAACCATTGCCCTCAAAAACGCAAACTTTATACAAAGTGCTTTAATTAAAGAAGATGGAACTTTGCATCGAAATTATAAAAATGGAACTTCGAGCATTCCTGCTTTTTTAGAAGATTATGCTTGTTTAATTGAAGCCTTTATCGGTTTGTATCAAATAAGTCTTGATGAGCAGTGGCTCTGGCTTTCAAAAAATCTAACTGATGTATGTTTTGATCAATTTTACAATCAGAAAGCGCAAATGTTCTTTTTTACCTCTAATCTTCAGGCCCCTTTAATTGCTAGAACCTTTGAGACTGAAGACAATGTAATTCCGGCCTCTAATTCTGTAATGGCTAAAAACTTGTTCGTATTAAGCCATTATTTTAGCAATTCTTATTATTTAAAAACGAGTAAGCAGATGCTACATACCATGACCCAACCCATGGCGAATTATGGCTCTGGTTATTCCAATTGGTTGGATTTATACACCAATTTTGTTGGGGAGTTTTTTGAAATTGCAATCAGTGGAGAAAGCGCAAAAAAAGAAGTAAAAAAACTCCATAAAATTTACATTCCAAATAAACTTGTATGCGCAAGTGCTGCTACAAGTGAATTAGACTTATTAAAAAATAGATATATTGAAGATAAAACTTATTTTTACTTATGTCAAAATAATCATTGCTTGCTTCCAACGGAATCTTTGGACAGCCTTTTAGAGCAATTACTAAAAGAATAAACTATGGAAGAATTATTTCCCATTTTAATATTGATTGTCGCGGCAGAACAAGGCTATTTTTTAATTCTAGAAATGTTTCTTTGGACCAAACCCAAAGGCATGAAGACTTTTGGGCTTAAAGACAAGGCGTTTGCAGAAGCTACAAAAGTATTGGCCGCCAACCAAGGTTTATACAACGGTTTTTTAAGTGCTGGACTTGTTTGGTCTTTCTTTACAAACAACAATAGCGCTCGTTTGTTTTTTTTATATTGTGTAATTATTGCAGGTCTTTATGGAGCCTACTCAACAAAAAAGATTCGCCTCTTTTATATTTAGTCCATTCCTTCTATTTTTGCAGTACTAATCTATTATTTTATTTAAAATTTTTGACATGAACGAATACCTAGACCAAGCAGGATCAATTTTATTATTATATGCTCCAAAAGTAGTAATGGCATTGGCCATTTTATTCATTGGACTTTTTTTTATCAATATGCTTATTCGTTTTTCAAAAAAAATGATGACAAAAGCCAATGTCGATCTTACTCTAAAAAAGTTTTTGAGTGATTTACTCGGGTGGATTTTAAAAGCTTTATTACTTATTACAGTAATCACCAAGTTAGGGGTTCCAACCACATCCTTTGTTGCCATTTTAGGAGCTGCTGGTTTGGCTGTCGGTTTGGCATTGCAGGGTTCGCTTGCCAACTTTGCTGGAGGTGCCCTAATAATGATTTTTAAACCTTTTAAAATAGGGGATTATATCAAAGCGCAAGGAGAAGAAGGAACAGTGAAGAGTATCGAGATTTTCACAACCAAATTAAATACGGCAGACAATAAAGAGGTGATCATTCCCAACGGTGCTTTATCCAATAGCAGTATTATTAATTATTCTACAGAAGAAAGAAGGCGTGTCGATCTAAAATTTGAAGTATCTTATGATGCAGATATTAAAGAAACCAAAGCTGTATTTGCATCTATTGTGAACAATCATCCTTTGGTATTGAAAGATCCAGCACCAGTTATTATGCTTACTGAATTGGCAGACAGCTCTATTAATTTCGCGGTACGTTCATGGACTGAAACAGCAAACTATTGGAAAGTCTATACAGAGGTGCTAGAACAAACCAAAGAAGCCCTTGATCAAGCGGGTATTGAAATTCCATATCCACACAGAGTGGAGATTCGGAAACAAGAATAATAGTGATTCTTTTGGCTAAGAAATCGGCATTATTTTTGATAATAAATAAAAAAAGACAACAATGAAAACTAAAATCACACTCATCGTATTGCTTCAAGTTGGTTTAATTATGGGTCAGAGTCAGGACCTGGAAAATTATAACCATCTAACCAATACCAATTCAATTAAGACATTCGCCAACTACGATATGTCTATTAAAGGATCTCCTTATATTCAGGATGATTATGAAAGAGGGACTATTTCTAATTTCAAGGATGATATCCTATCTATAAAATACAACGGTTTTAGTGATCATATGGAAGTACTGAGAAATGGTAAGGTTCAATATTTTTTACCTTCTAAGGCCTATCCTTTTGAAGTGCAATTATTGGGTTCTGCAAAGCTTTATAAGGCTTTTCAATTTCAAAAAGGAAGAGAACTTACCTATGGTTTTTTTAGATTATTAACCATAAATCAAAAATCAAATTTATTGATTCGAGAAGAAGTAGGTAAAACTGAGGCCGTAAAACCTAAAACGGGTTATGGTGAATTTACCCCTGCAAAATTTAAACGTAAAGACGATGCTTTTTATGTGAATTTTTCTGGCAATGACATTGCGCAAGAGGTTCCAAGAAGAAAGAAAGACTTTCTAAATTTATTTGGGGCCTCGGCAAAAAATATTGAGACTTATATCAAGAAAGAAAAATTAAATATCAAAAAAGAAAGAGATTTGTTAAGAATCTTGACTTATTACAATCAATTATAGTTTCTTTTTTTGGGGAACAGCAACAAAATCTTTTAAATAAAAAGGTTCAAAATAAGCGACATCTTCGATGTCGTTTTTTTTGTACTTCACATAAGATAAAGCACACATTTCTTTTGCTGAAGGAAATTGATTGTCCATAAAAACAGCATTGGAATGAGTTAACAGGTCTTTGCATTTTTCAGCGCCATCTCCTAAAAAATAAACCTGTCCTTGCTTCAAATATTCTTCAAAAGAATTTTCATTGATGATTTGAGCTTCAATAGCTCTTATTTGTTCATGTTTTGATGAGAATACCGCTGAGTATACCTCCATTCTTCTAGCATCCAATAAAGGAGCAATTACACCTTCATTAATGGCCAGACTATGAGCTAAAGACCTTAGGGTTTCTATAGAGATTAATGGAATATTTTGGGCAAAACAAAATCCTTTGGCAGCTGACACCCCAATTCTTAAGCCGGTGAAAGATCCAGGACCCTTACTAACAGCAATCGCTTGAATTTGATTGATGGAGATTTTGGCCATTTCTAATACTTCTTTTACAAAAGGGTGTAGTAATTCTGCGTGAGAATACGAACCGCTATTTATTTCTTTAATGGCAATTAATTTTCCCTCAAATGCAAGTGCAACTGAGCAGTTTTTAGTAGCGGTTTCTATGTTTAATATATAAGCCAATCCATTCTTTTTTGCAAAGATACATCATGAATTAAAAATAACATAGAAAATCTATTTAATAGTCGGTTCAAGAAAACTTTATGATAATCAAAAAAGTCTTTATACTTTTAAGACCACAATTTCATGTTGAAATCGAATTTTGAAAAAATCTGTTTTATACCTTGTTGGACTCTGTCTTCTTCTTTTGAGCTTTTTTATGTTCAAAGGAAAACCAGAAACGTCTCTAAATGAAGTTCTTACAACAGAAACAATAAAAGATTCAATAGAACCTCCACCCCTTGTTACCATTGAAAAATTCCCGGAAGAAAAGACGGTTAAACTAAGACATAAATTAGATTCTTTATTAGAGCGGATTAATAAGAGAAATGATTTTCACGGATCAATTTTGGTTGCTAAAAATGGGAAATTAGCCTATCAAAATCAAATTGGTTATGCCGATTTTAAGGATAAAAAACCTTTAACTGAAAATTCAGCCTTTCAATTGGCTTCCGTTAGTAAGCAATTTACGGCTGCAGCAATTATGATTTTGAAGGAAAAAAATCTTCTAAAGCTCAGTGATACGGTAACTCAATTTTTTCCAAATTTTCCCTTTAAAAAAATTACCATTAAAAATTTATTGAATCATACAGCTGGTTTACCAAAATATTTCTGGGTGGCAGAGCATGAATGGGATAAAGAAAAGGCTCCAAGCAATTTTGAAATGATGCAACTCATGGAAACGAGTTTGGCAACAAAATACTTTAACCCTGGTCGACGCTTCGATTATTCAAATACTGGCTATTTTGTGTTGGCATCGATAGTCGAAAAGGTAACCAACGTACCCTTTGCTAATTTTATTAAGGCTAGTATTTTTGATCCTTTGCAGATGACTCGGTCCTTTGTCTATAGTTTTGAAAATGATTCTATTCGATCCAACCAGCTGGATGGATATCGCTTGTCTCGTGGTTGGAGACATTTGAAAATTAATGGGACTGTGAATGATGCTGTAGTTGGTGATAAAAACATCTATGCCACTACCGAAGATTTGTTGAAATGGATTTTAGCCCTTAACGAAGGCAAATTAATATCCAAAGAATCTTTAGAGCTCATGTATACCAATGGTGAAACTAGATATGGAAGAAAAATTCCTTACGGTTTTGGATTTCGGCTCGATACAAAAAACGATCAAAAAATAATTTATCATTATGGTAAATGGAACGGATTTAGTACTGGGATTACCCAATACCCAGAAGATGATTTGGTCGTGATTATCCTAGAACACACTAGTTACAGCGCTATTTCTTATTTGGATAAAAAGATTCGAGATCTAGTTTTAACAAACTTAGAGACCTATTAGGAGCATAAAAAAATCCTTGATTTATCAAGGATTTTTTTATGCTATTTTTTAAATACAAAGAACTAATCTATAACAGATTCTCCATTGTAAAATTTCAACACTTTAGTCTTAAAGACATAGTCGTATTTGGCTCTAATTAAAGTTGATTCCGCACTCACATATCGGTTGCGAACTTGGTCAAAATCAAACAAGGTCATGGCTCCAAAATTATAGCGCTCTTGTGCATTTTTAAATGCCTCTTGTTGCGCTGTTAAAGATGATTTTGCTGCTTCATAACTTTTTAAAGCTGCCTTAGCGTCTAAAAAAGCTCTTTGGATGGTTTGTTGTAAACTTAATTTCGCACTGGCTAAAGAGAGTTCACTTTTCTCTTTATTAATCATGGCCTTGCTCACATTTACCTTGTTATCAAATCGATTAAAAATTGGAATATTTAAAGATAAGCCCAATCCATAACCTAAGTTGTTATTTAACTGATTGAAGAAGTAATCATTCTCTTGTCCTGGAAAAAGCGTAAATCGGTGACTGTAATTTGTTCCGGCACTTGCACTTGCCGATACACTAGGTAAAAAACCACTCTTTGCTATTTTGATGTTCAAATCTGCACGCTCAATATTATATTTCTCTTTGATAATTTCGGGTCTGTTTTCTACAGCTTTAAAATATATATCATTAGGGCTATTAAACATTAATGCCGCTGATGGAGCTCCTAATTCAATTGGTGCAATGTCAAAATTATCTGGATCCAATTGAAGCAGTTGTGCCAATTGTAATAGGGCAAAATTTAAGGTGTTTTCTGTGCTAATCACATTCTGCAAATCACTAGCATGGGTTGATCTCGCGTTTAATAACTCACCTTTTGGAGTCGCACCCGCATCAACCTGACTGGTTACTACTTCAATTTGCTTTTTACTAATCTCTGCTTGAATCTTTGCCACTTCCAAATTTTCTTTAGCAAACAAAATATTTAAGTAAGAGTCCACAACATTCAAAGAAATATTGTCCTTAATTAATTGCAAGTCTAATTTACCTGCTTCTACACCAAGCTCAGACAGTTTATAAGAATTTAGCAATCTAAAACCATTAAAAACGGTTATATTACTAGACAATCTGGCAGAGGAGGTAAAGTTAGTCGAGGAGATTCTCCCATTACTTACAGGATCAATTGTTGATCCAAAGTTTAGGTTTCCCCCTGAAGATGCGTTTAAGTTTGGATAAAAACTCCATTTTGAGCTAATAACATCCTGCTTAGTGGTTTCTAAATTTAATTCGTTTTGTTTAACTGTGATGTTATGCTCTATGGCATAATTTACACTCTCTTGCAAGGTCCATTGTTTTTGTGCATTGGTTGAGAATGAAAAAGCAATAAAGCTTACAATAAGGGCAATGTTAGTTTTCATGAATAGGTTTTGTTTGTTCTGTATTATTTAATTTTTATACTACAACTTTTGTGCTAAAAACAAAAACAATCATAAATGACTGTTTTACAGGTATTTATATTACGTATTGTTGTGTTAAATTGTCTGATTTCGAACACAATGGATTAAATTGAACAACGATTATGATAGACGTTTCTTATATGACGACCAAAAGTAGAATTTGTTACAAGAAATGTTTCTTATTGAAATGTTAATTTTTGACACGTTTTTTATAACGGTACAAAGAATAGGCTAGGATAGCAACTAATAAGTAGGGGAAGACCATCAAATAAGTAATTCCAGAGTTAATACCTTCTGCCATTTGTTCTCCTCCATTTTCAACCACAGCCTTGCACATAGCGCATTGTGCTGAAATTGAATCAACACTTAAAAAGAGCGCTAAAAAGAATGCAATTTTTTTTAATTTAGGCATAATATGGTGCTATTAAAAGATATACAATAACGCCTGTTACGGCAACATACAACCAAATTGGAAAGGTAATTCTTGCAATTTTTTTATGCTCTGCAAATTTTCCAAGTTTAGCTCTTACGTAGGTAAGTAAAACAAAAGGGATGACGATGATCGATAAAATAATATGACTAATCAGTATAAAATAATAGACATATTTAATAATTCCTTCTCCTCCAAATTTCGTAGAGTCAGAGGTCATATGATACGCTATGTACATGAGTAAAAAAAGCACAGAACACCCAATCGCTGTTTTGTTTAAACCTTCATGCGCCTTTCTGTTGCCATTTTTAATGGCAATTACGGCCCCAATGAGCAATAAAGCAGTAATTCCATTAATTGTTGCGTAGATAGGCGGTAAGAAGCTCAATGGCGCTACATCAAAGCCTAAGTCCCTTAAATTGACGCCAAATAGCGCGGCTACTGCAAGTGGAATCACTACAGATAAAATTGTAATAATTTTATTGTACTTTTTTTCTTGGATACTTATTGGATTACTCATTTAATAATAATTTAATATCTTCTTTCAATTCTTTAATCTGGTCTGGAAATCCACTTTCTGCAAGCGCTCTATAATACATGATTGGATTGCCAAACTCATCTTTTCTAGATCTGATATACCCGTTTTTATCAATGAGGGCAAACAAACCAGAATGTTCAAAACCACCATGATCATCATCACCTTTACCTGCATACAGTTTAAACCCTTGATTTGCCAATGCATAAACCACCTCTTCTGAGTTTCCTGTAAGCAAGTTCCAGTTTTTACTTGTTATATTATGATTCTTAGCATAGGCTAATAACACTTCTGGCGCATCAATTTCTGGCGTAATAGAAAACGAGGCAATTCCAAAATTTGGGTTCCCATAAAATGCTTCTTGAATGGTCACCATTTTCTGATTCATTATTGGGCAAATAGAAGGACAAGTTGTAAAGAAAAACTCCACAACATATACTTTTCCTTCATAATTTTTATTGCTAATGGTATTGCCATTCTGATTGACAAATGAAAAAGCGGGTACCTTATTAAAAGTTACCAAATCAGATTTTTCAAAACGCTTTACAACTTTCGGAACCACATAGATTCCAAAGATTAAAATGATAAACGAAATTCCTATATAAGAATACTTTTTATACATGTTGTTTATTTTTTAGGTTGAAATCGTTGTTCTTTTTCTATGGATTTTTTTAATTGATAATAGATGATTTCTAAGTCTTTTTTCATCTTATTTTTTAAATCTGAGACCAAGGTCATATTATATCCATAAAGTCTCCCATCTGCTGTATCTTCATCATCTTTTCTGCCTCGCAAACGCAGTTCTCTATCGATGATAAAAACATAATCAGAACCCAAATGTTCATTTAACTGATACGGAGAATTAAAACTGCGAAAAACAGTTTGGATATCCTCTTTTTCCATAAAAACAAAACGCCAATTACTAATATCGGTATAGGTTTTCAATTTCTTTTTAAGAGCGTTTACTTCTACATTTGCCCCATTTGGAATGATTAAAACAGATTGAAAATACTTGCTTGCTCTAAATCGTTTGTAAATGACTTCATTTAGATTGAACAAACCACTTTTTGAGTTGCTCGGATCATCGCCTAAAAAACTCACCACAGAAAAATGATCTTTAAAGGAGTCTTCACCTTTTATGTCTTCTACCTTCTTAGTTAGAATAGGTAAATTGGCATAGTGATAAATACCCAGTGATAAAAAAAGGTAAAATAATAAGGGCCCTATAAATAAGGCTATTAATACAACGGTCTTTTTGGTAATTGAATTTTTCATTTTGCAAAAAAAAAGGTGGTAAAAAACCACCTCATATCTATAAATCTATATTTAGTAATTCCATTTTACCAAAGGAGACAAGGTATCAAACAGATAACCTCCTTCTAGTAATAATAAGGCAATTAAATAGCATATTAAGAATACTGCCGTCCAAACGATTGCACGTCTAAACCAAGTTTTTTCACCTTCTAAGTGCATAAAAGTCCATGCAATTCCATAAGCTTTTACCAAGGTAAGAATGATAAATAGCCAGTTTAATAAATTGGTTCCTAAAAAATGTGTAAAAACCAATGCATGCGGTCTAATAATACCGAATGCTACCTCTACTATGGTAATCAATGATAAAAAACCAAAAACTTTCCAGATTCTCTTTGTGTTTGATTCGTGCGCGTGTGCCATTTTTCTTATTTTTTATGATTATACTAAGTAGAAGAAGGTAAATACAAATACCCAAACTAAATCTACAAAGTGCCAATATAAACCTACTTTTTCAACCATTTCATAATGCCCTCTTCTTTCATATGTACCAAGAATAACATTAAAGAATATAATAATATTGATAATCACCCCAGAAAAAACGTGAAAACCGTGAAAACCTGTAATAAAGAAAAAGAAATCTGCAAATATTGGATTTCCATATTCATTCACATGTAAGTTAGCGCCTTCTACAACTTGTTTTGCATTGGCTAAATAACGAGCTCCTTCCTCTCTACTCAAAATTGTTTTTTTCTTGGTGGCAGGATCAATTAGTTCTGTTCTAATTAGAATTTCTGAATTATGAGTATACGAATTGATTACTTGTTCCAAAGAATAATTAGGCAAAGGACTTTCACTTTCAAACCACAATCCATTTTCTCTTGTATGGGTTACTCGTTCTCCGCGATCTCCAACAACAAAATCAGCCAAAGCGATTTGCTCACCATCTTTTACAAATTGTAAGATTTTACCTTCTGTGGTTTGAACAGCTCCATAAGTACCTCCAATAAAGTTTTTCCACTCCCAAGCTTGTGACCCTAAGAAAATCAAACCTCCAATAATGGTTAATAACATATACCAAGTAACTTGCTTTTTCTTCATTTGATGTCCTGCATCTACAGCCAATACCATGGTCACAGATGAGAAAATTAAAATAAAAGTCATTAAAGCTACATAGTACATTGGTGCATGTACTCCATGCAAAAATGGAAAGTGAGTAAACACCTCATCTGCAATAGGCCAAGAGTTAATAAATTTAAATCTTGTGAGTCCGTATGCGGCTAGAAAACCAGAAAAAGTTAAAGCATCAGATACGATAAAAAACCACATCATCATTTTTCCATAACTTGCTCCAAAAGGTTGAACACCACCCCCGTTCCAAGTTTCTTTGGTTTCAGAATTTACAGCAATCGTTGCTTCCATAAATCTCTATAGTTTGTTGTTGTTAATATAGTTTGCCAAAATTACATAATTTTCATCATCTAATGAAATAGAAAAAGAAAAATAGATAAATCCATAATACTCCTACAAAATGCCAAAATATAGCACCTAGCTCAAAACCAAGCATTTCCGTAGCATTGTACTTTGATTTAAAATGATTATAAATAACTACAAGCAGCACAATAATCCCTGCCAATAGGTGTAAAACATGCATAAAAGTTATACCAATTAAAAAAGAGGTCGATACCGTACTGTTTGGCCCTGTGAAAAACAAGCCGATACTTTTTAATTGATTGAACCCTTCATATTGATAAAAAATAAACCCAAGACCCAAGCCTAAAGTTACCAAAATAAACAGATTGCTCAACGCCTTATTATTTTTTTTGATAAAATACCCAGCTAAAATAAGGGTAAGACTGCTTAAGATGATTAAAACAGTACTACTATAAAAAGAGCTCGGCAAATCAAAAGTTACCCAGTCCTCTCTTTTTTGACTCACTACATATGCACTAGTCAAACCAGCAAAAAACATGGTCATACTAATCATTGAAACCCATAGCATCGGTTTTGCTGATTTTCTTTTTGCAGCGGTTAATTCTAAATTTAAAGTTTTTTCTTCCATCTCTATTAGTGTAAAAATTTATCTGCAACATATATCATCTGAACTAGGGTAATATACGCAACACTTGCCAACATTAATTTTCTTGCTTCAACATTTCCTAAAGTTTTATAGAGTTGAATTGAATAATACAACATTATACAACCCACCAAGGCAATTACAACTGCAGTAATAGGGTAAATATAAAAGGCTCCTGTAACTTTTAAAA
>CBFHUV010000019.1:0-23061 GCA_965659055.1 Polaribacter sp. | reverse complement strand
GTTTGTAAGAGGAAATAAAAAAGCGGTTGAGCCGTATACTAAGGCTGCAATTCTTGCCCATGATTTGGGTTTAGGAATCAACGCGGGTCACGATTTAAGTCTTGATAATATTGAGTTTTTTAAGCAAAACATACCTCATTTAGCAGAGGTTTCTATTGGCCATGCACTCATATCAGAATCTTTGTATTTAGGATTGGAAAATGTTGTGAATATGTATTTACATAGACTAAAGTCTAAAGACTAAAGACTAAAGACAAAAAATAAAAGAAATGTCAAAAACTCAAATCTTACATTCTAAAATTGAAGGAAACGGAAGGCCTTTTATAATCTTGCACGGATACTTTGGTTCTGGAGATAACTGGAAATCTGTTGCCGCTAATTTTACAGATTCGTATGAGATGCATTTAATCGATCAACGAAATCACGGGCGTAGTTTTCATTCGGATGATTTTGATTACGAATTGATGGTCTCAGATTTGTACAATTATGTGCAGCATCATCAGTTAAAAGATTTTGTGCTTTTAGGGCATTCCATGGGAGGTAAAACAGCCATGTTATTTGCAGTAGAACATCCAGAGTTAGTCTCTAAATTACTTGTTGCAGATATTTCTCCAAGAATGTATCCGCCCCATCATCACGATATTTTAAAAGCGTTAAACTCCATCGATTTTTCAATCCAGAATTCACGTGACCTGATAGACAAACAATTGGCTACCTTAATTCCAGAGCTCGGTGTTCGCCAATTTTTATTAAAAAATGTGTATTGGAAAGAAAAAGGTCAATTGGCCTTTCGGTTTAACTTGAGTTCCTTAACAGAGAATAATGATGAAGTAGGGGTTGCCTTGCCATCGTTTACTATTTTTGAAGGACCCACCTTATTTTTAAAAGGCGAAAATTCAGGCTATATTTCTGCTGATGAGGAGCCTATTATTCAGGCGCACTTTCCAAATTCAAGCATCGTGGTAATTGCTCGCGCAGGCCATTGGCTGCATGCGGAAAACCCAAAAGATTTTATTGCAGCTGTTGATCAGTTTTTGGCTAATTAATTAAGCTAAAAACCCTGTTTAAATTACATTGACCCCAAAAATATAACCGGCTAGGGCAGTTAGTCCCATGGCGATGGTTCCCCAAAAGGTAATTCTAAAAATAGCTTTCCAAATCCCAGAACCTCCTGCTTTAGCAGCCATGCCTCCCAGCAACATTAAAAAGAAGGTTGCAAAAGCATATAAGTAGTATTCCATGCCCTGTAAAGGCAAAAACAAGGTCACCAAGAAAGGAAGGATTCCGCCTGCTGTAAAGGCAGCTCCTGATGCAAAAGCTGCTTGTATGGGTTTGGCTTGACTAATTTCATTGATCCCAAGTTCATCTCTAACATGAGCACCCAATGCATCATATTCTGTTAATTCTTGAGCGACTAGTAATGCGGTTTCTTTTTTAAGTCCGCGGGTTTCATAAATTTCTGCCAATCGTTGCAATTCCAACTCGGGCATTTCTTCCAATTCTATTTTTTCTCGTTCTATATCGGCTTTTTCAACATCGGTCTGAGAACTAACTGACACATATTCTCCTGCAGCCATAGACAAGGCACCAGCCACCAGGCCAGCCAAAGTAGCTAAAATGATAGGCTCTCGAGTGCTGCTCGCAGCGGCAACTCCAATAGCGATACTAGCTGTAGATAAAATTCCATCATTGGCTCCTAGAACAGCAGCTCGTAACCAATTGCTTCTATGGATATAATGATTGTCTAAATATTCTTCTAAATTTTCTTGCTCTTCAATCATTGTAATGAATTTTTAATAAAAGTACATAAAAAATCGCGAATTGAAAGCTTCTCAAATTTTTTAGAAAAAAGATGATTTTTTAGGACTAAGGGATCTTTTATTGTTTCATAAATAAGGTGTAAATAAATCGCTTTTTTAAGCTACATTTACCTCGAAATTTAACCAGCAGTTTCTTCTTGAAACTACTGGTTTTTAACTTAATAATTTGTGTATGGAAGGTTTCATTAGTAGTAAAATAGCAGTTTCTTAAACGTGGAACTTCATTTTGAGCAATTAATCTCTGGCTTTTTGGAAAAGCGAGTAGGTATTTCAAATGAATTTCTAAATAAAGAATTAGCTTCTCAATTAAGAAAAAACTTAAAGGATCTCTATGAAAATGAGGCCTTACAATTGGCCGGCATAGGCAATGACCATCTATATAATCAAAACAAAGATATTCGTAGAGATAAAATCTTTTGGTTAGAAAAAAAGAGCGAAAACCTTTTTGAACAAGAGTTTTTTAAGCTTATCGACGATTTTGTGCACTATTTAAACAGCACCTGCTTTACCAGTATTAAAAGCTATGAATTTCATTACGCATTATATGAGAAAGGTGCATTTTATAAAAAACACATCGATCAATTTAAATCTGATGACCGAAGAGTCTTTTCTATCATCATGTATCTAAATGACACTTGGACGGAAAATGATGGGGGTGAGTTAAAATTGTACCTCGATGCAGGCATCGAAATTATTTCACCAACCAATCAGAAATGCGTGTTTTTTAAAAGCAATGAACTTGCCCATGAAGTTTGTCAATCAAATGTTCCGCGAATGAGCGTGACAGGTTGGTTAAAAACTTCTTAATCTTTAAGAAAACTCTAAGGCTGCCTTTTTTGATTTTCTGTATATGTATGAATTGAAGATATTTCTTCTCCCAAAATTATTCAAAGATTTACTATTGACAAATTTATGAAAGAGCTTTTGGTTGACTCCAAAATACTCATAGGTGTTGCCATCGGTAAAAGTAACCTCTAAAAGCATGCTTTTATGTTTAAAATCTGCAACTTGTGCCTGTGTGATGGTTTGTGTATATTCCTCTAAATTAGCTTCTTTGGTTTCGGGAGCAATACTCACTAAAAAATGATAGGCATCAATAATTCTTGTGCTTACAAGGCCGGCCTCTTCTTTTTCTGCCTCGTCAAGAAACTTGTCTGGATGCCATTGTTTTACCAATCCTCTGTAGGTGGTTTTTAATTCTCTTAGATCGATTTTACCGTCTACTTCGAAAAGCTTTTTGTATTCGTTAATACGCTTCATTGGTAATTTTTTCAAATTTGCTGCAAAGCTATTCATATTATCTGGATTTTTATCTATGAATCTCGGCTAAAACAATGATTTACATCGAAATAAGTTTTATCAGAAGTAATTTGCTTGAACAATCCGTGAAATTGTGACAAAAAAGCAGTAAAACCTGACTTTTTAACAATACCATAAACTTGGTATTATTTTCGTTATATAAGAAGTAAGATCATTAAACAAAGGACAATGAATTTTATTTTAAAATTATTACTAACAGCGATCGCTGTCGTTATACTAGCAACCATATTGCCAGGAATTCACATTGCAAGCTATGGAAGCGCCATTTGGGTGGCATTTGTCATTTCCTTGCTCAATATGTTTGTAAGGCCCTTACTCATCTTTTTCACTTTGCCAGCTACCATCGTTAGTCTGGGCCTATTTTTATTCGTCATTAATGCTGTTATTATTTTATTGGCAGGAAATATGGTAAGTGGATTTGCAGTAAGTGGATTTTTTACTGCACTGTTGTTTAGTATTTTACTAAGTATTTTTAGATCCTTTTTGTTTTCCTTATTTGAAGGAAAAAAAGAACAATAAGTAGTTTAGAGACAAAAACTACTTTTAAAAAAAGAAATTAACTGAAATTGAACGGGTTAAACCTTTGTAGAATTATTAAAAAATACTAATTTTGCAGCCAATTTTTTAGAATTATTGAGACATGAATATTACCAAAGAAAATGTAGATGCATTAAATGCAGTTGTAAAAGTTGATATCGTTGCAGAAGACTATCAAGCTAAAGTAGCAGAAGTTTTGCAAGATTACCGTAAAAAAGCAAATATCCCAGGATTCAGAAAGGGACATGTTCCTATGGGAATGGTGAAAAAGCAATATGGTAAGTCTGTAATGATTGATGAGGTAAACAAATTATTACAAGAATCATTAAATAAATTTTTAACTGAAGAGAAATTAGACATTTTAGGAAATCCATTGCCTAGAGTTCAAGATAATTTTTCTTGGGATGCGGACAATTTTTCGTTTGAATTCGAATTAGGTTTGGCACCAGAAATCAAAATTGATTTATCAGCTAAGAAAAAAATCACTCAATATACCATTGTTGCTGATGATGCTTTAATTAATAAGGAAGTAGAAAACTTACAATCTCGTTTTGGTAAGATGAAAGCGCTAACTGAGGCTACTGAAAATGCTAATGTTACAGGGACTTTTACCAATGAGGATCAAGAGATAGAGAAAAAATCAACACTTAGTTTAGCTGATGTCAAAGGAAAAGCAAATCTTAAAAAGTTTGTTGGAGCTAAAGTAGGGGATGTACTTGAGTTAAAAACAAAAGGTTTGTTTCAAGATGATCATAAATTGATGGGAGCTTTGGGCTTATCTCATGATGATATTCACGGTTTGGATATCGTAGTGAAGTTTGCAGTAGAAGAAATCACTGAAACTGAATTGGCAGAATTGGATCAAGAATTGTTTGATAAATTATTTGCTGACGGAAGCGTAACCTCTGTAACTTTGTTAAAAGAAAAAATTAAAGAAGATGCAGAAAAGCAATTTCAAACGCAAGCAGATCAGCAATTGCTAAATGCGGTAACTGAGTATTTGGTAGCAAATACTAAATTTGATTTACCAGCATCTTTTTTACAGAAATGGTTGCAAACTGCGGGAGAAAAAGAGTTGAGCTCTGAACAAGCAGCAGAAGAATATGCGAAGTCAGAAAAAGGCTTGCGTTATCAATTGATCGAAGGTCAGGTAATGAAAGACAATAATATTAAATTGGACTATGCAGAATTGGTAGACTATGCAAAAGGTTTTATCAGAACTCAGATGGCTCAGTTTGGTAATATGAATCCAGAAGAAAAAGAATTGGATGATATTGCTGGTAGAATCTTAGCAAATCAAGAAGAAGCGAAACGTTTGCAAGAGCAATTGGTTTCTCATAAGTTGTTGACCTTCTATAAAGAGCATATCACCTTCAAAACAAAAGAACTTTCTTACGAAGATTTTATCAAAGAAGTTTATAAATAATTTGGTTTCTAAAGAGGATTTTAGCCTATTAGAAAAGATAATAAATAGAAACTCCTTTAGTACTAAAGGAGTTTTTTTAGCCTTGGACTGTAACAAAATACTAAGAAAATAGTTCTTATATTTACACTATCATACAATCATTAAAATAATCACGAAAATGGATTACGGAAAAGAGTTCGAAAAATACGCAACAAAGCACCATGGTATTAACAGTACCTATTTTAATAAAATCACCAGTAGTTTAACGCCATACATCATGGAAGAAAGACAGATGAACATTACTCAAATGGATGTTTTTTCTCGTTTGATGATGGATCGTATTATCTTTTTAGGAACTGGAATCAATGATCAGGTAGCCAATATTATTCAGGCGCAATTGTTGTTTTTAGAAAGTGTAGATTCTACAAAAGATATTTCTATTTATATCAATTCACCAGGAGGTGGTGTGTATGCCGGTTTAGGGATTTATGACACCATGCAATTTATCAAACCAGATGTTGCTACGATTTGTACAGGGATGGCAGCTTCTATGGGAGCCGTATTAATGTGTGCTGGAGAAAAGGGAAAAAGATCTGCATTGCCACATTCTAGAATAATGATTCACCAACCTTTAGGAGGTGCTCAAGGTCAGGCTTCTGATATAGAAATTACAGCAAGAGAAATCTTAAAGCTGAAGGATGAATTGTACGAAATCATCGCTAAACATTCGGGTCAAAGCTTAGAAAAAGTTCACCATGATTCTGATAGAGACTATTGGATGAAGGCAGATGAGGCTAAGACTTATGGAATGATTGATGAAGTATTGGCAAGAAAATAAAAGCAGAATGCTGTTTTAATACTAAAAACAGCACTCTTAGATAAAGAAGAGAAAAATGTCGAAAGAAGAAAATTTAGAATGCTCATTTTGTGGTCGAAAGAAATCAGAAACCAATTTACTGATTGCGGGTATCGATGCGCATATCTGTGACAAATGTATTGAACAGGCCAACGGAATTTTAGACGAAGAAATCGCAGAAACTAAGGCAGGTGGTTTGTCAAAAGACGTAATGCTTAAAAAGCCGAAAGAAATCAAGGCGTTTTTAGATCAGTATATAATTGGACAGGTAGAAACCAAGGTTTCTATGTCTGTTGCTGTTTACAATCATTATAAGCGTTTGTTGCAGAAGAAAGACAATGAAGATGATGATGTAGAAATAGAAAAGAGCAATATAATTTTGGTTGGAGAAACAGGGACCGGAAAAACCTTAATTGCAAGAACCATTGCCAAAATGTTAAATGTGCCTTTTTCTATTGTAGATGCTACGGTATTAACCCAAGCAGGATATGTTGGAGAGGATGTAGAAAGCATTTTAAGTCGCTTATTGCAAGCCTCTGACTACGATGTAGAAAAGGCGGAAAGAGGTATCGTATTTATAGATGAAATTGATAAAATTGCCCGAAAAGGCGATAACCCATCCATTACCAGAGATGTCTCTGGTGAAGGAGTGCAGCAAGCCTTATTAAAGTTACTTGAAGGGTCTGTGGTAAATGTGGCTCCTAAAGGAGGTCGTAAACATCCAGATCAAAAGTTTATCGAAGTAAATACGAAGAACATTTTATTCATTGCTGGAGGTGCTTTTTCTGGGATTGACAGAATTATTGGCAAACGACTTAACAGACAAGCTGTTGGGTATTCAGCCTCGGTAGCAGAAGATAAAATTGACGAACAAAACCTTTTGCAATATATCATTCCATCCGATTTAAAAGCCTTTGGTCTTATTCCAGAAATCATTGGGCGATTGCCTGTTTTGAGTTATATGAATCCTTTAGATGCAGTCACCTTAAGAGCCATCTTAACAGAGCCTAAAAACTCTATAATCAAACAATATAAAAAGCTGTTTGGTATGGATGAAATTGCCTTTACCATTGAAGAAGAAGCTTTAAATTATATTGTAGAAAAAGCGGTAGAATATAAACTTGGAGCCAGAGGTTTGCGTTCATTGTGTGAAGCGATTTTTACAGATGCCATGTTCGAATTACCAAGCTCAGATGAGAAGGAATTTGTAGTGAGTAAAACCTATGCAGAAAATAAGTTAACCAAGACAGCACTTACAAAAATGAGTGTTGCTTCCTAGGTAGAATTCAATATATTTAGACCTCACAGATTCGCTATTTTGTGAGGTCTTTTTTTTATTTTTGTAAATATGATAACCAAACAAACCATAGACCGCGTTTTTGAAAGTGCCCGTGTAGAAGAGGTGATTGGTGAGTTTGTGCAATTAAAAAAAGCTGGAAGTAACTTTAAGGGGCTCAGTCCTTTTACAGATGAAAAATCACCCTCTTTTATGGTGTCTCCAGTAAAGCAAATTTGGAAAGACTTTAGTACAGGAAAAGGAGGTACAGCAGTCTCTTTTTTAATGGAACATGAGCATTATACCTATCCAGAAGCCATTAAATATCTGGCTAAAAAATACAATATAGAGATCGAAGAGACAGCGCAATCTGATGAACAAAAGCAACAGCTTAATGAGCGAGAAAGTATGTTTTTGGTATCGCAGTTTGCCAAAGATTATTTCCACGATATTTTAAAAAACAGTCAACAGGGAAAAGCGATTGGACTATCTTATTTTAAAGAGCGAGGTTTTAGAGATGATATCATAGAAAAGTTTGATTTGGGGTATTGTAAAGATGAATGGGATAACTTTACCACTGCGGCTCTTAAAAAGGGTTATGATCTTAAATATTTAGCATCCACAGGCCTAACGATAGTAAAAGACAATAAGCAATTTGATCGATTTAAGGGACGTGTGTTGTTTCCAATTCACTCCATGTCAGGTCGTATTTTGGGTTTTGGAGGTCGTATTTTAACCAATGACAAGAAGGCTGCAAAATACCTGAACTCTCCAGAGAGTGAAATCTATCATAAAAGCAAAATATTATATGGTATTTATCAGGCCAAAAAAGCCATTGCCAAAGAAGATAATTGCTTTTTAGTAGAAGGGTATACTGATGTAATTTCGTTTCATCAATCCGGGATAGAAAATGTTGTCGCTTCTTCAGGAACTGCATTAACGCCAGATCAAATTCGTTTGATTCGACGTTTAACGCAGAATATTACGGTGCTATTTGATGGGGATGCAGCAGGTTTACGAGCTTCTATCCGAGGAATTGATTTGATTTTAGAGCAAGGAATGAATGTGAAGGTGGTGAGTTTTCCAGAGGGAGAAGATCCAGACAGTTTTGCAAAGTCTCATTCTGACGCTGAGTTAAAGACCTATTTAGAAGACTCTGCTCAAGACTTTATTAATTTTAAAGTCTCTTTGTTATTGAAAGATGCTCAAAATGATCCTGTAAAAAAAGCAGGCTTAATTAGAGACATCGTTACAAGTATTTCCAAAATTCCAGATTTAATTCAACGAGAAGTCTATTTGCAAGAATGTGCTCGAATTATGGATATTTCTGAGCGTGTCTTGTTTAGCGAGTTGGCTCAAATGCTTAAAAAGGAATCTAAGGACACACTAAAGACAGCTCAAACACAATCTGCCGCTACAAGCTTTCAAGTGGTCAAGGATACTCCTATACAACCCAAGGTAGACACTTTGTATTTACTAGAGAAGGAGATTATCAGAATTTTGTTATTGTATGGCAATGAGGAGGTAGATTTTGTTGATTTGGTAGAGGTTGAAGACGAACAAGGAAAGGTTAAAATAGAGAAAGAACCCTATCGCAGCAAAATTTCAAAAGAGTTATATTTAAACTTACAGGAAGATGAGATTGAGTTTACTCATCCAATTTTTCAAACAGTGTATTATGAATTAATTCATCAATTGAATCAAGAGGAGAAAATAAGTATTGATCAATTAACGAATCATAAGAATACTGATTTGGCCAATGAGGTTACCAATATTTTAATGGATGAAGAAAAATACAGTTTGTCCGATTGGGAACGTAAGAATATTTATGTGGCTAGTATTGAAAAGATTCTTCCCAAGTTGGTGACTGATGCAATTTTAAATCTTCGTAGAGTTTTGATTGAAAGAAAAGTAGCAGAGATTATGCATGATGCACAGGCCAATCCAACGAAAACTATTGACTTAGAGCTAGTAACCAATTACACTGAACTTAAGAAGCGACTCTTTCAGAAATTGAATAGGGTTGTGTAATTTTAAAAATTAGTAAAAGTACCTATTTATTGATTTCTTATTTTTTTTGTATATTTATATCCGCTAAAAAAAAGAAGTAAAAAAATGAAAAAAACATTTTTAATATTGAAATTGATACAACTCTTGTTTATCCTTCCCTTCTCAATCTTAAAAGGGACTAAAAAAAGAGCCTACCATCAAATTAAAAAAACGATGGTTGCGGCAAACTTACTGTAAATTTTCAGGGATTTCACAAACTGGTATAGGCTGCATCTTATGTTGATTGATGCGGTTTAAACGTGTATATATGTTAAAAACTTCTGATTCTCTTCCAGAAAAATCAGTGTTATTTTTACCAGTTTCCTGCATTTTCATTGCCCATTCTAGTTCATCATACGAGGCGCCAATTTGATCTTCATCAGTTCGACTGTCTCCAAATAGGCCATCTGTAGGTGCTGCCATTTGGATAGATTCAGGAACGCCAACATAGGCCGCCAATTCATATACTTCTGACTTTAACAAATCTGCAATCGGGCTTAAATCTACTCCACCATCTCCATACTTTGTGTAAAATCCAACACCAAAATCTTCTATTTTATTTCCAGTTCCGGCGACCAAGGCCCCGTGCAAACTGGCGAGATAATATAAGGTAGTCATTCTTAATCGAGCTCTGGTGTTTGCCAAACTTAAGTCCAATACTGGTGAAGCGTCTGCCTGAGGAACTGTTTTTCTAAAGTTTTCAAAAGTATCGCTTAGGTCAATTCGTATGCTCGATACGTTAGCATAATTCTCTTTTAATTGATTAATATGTTCAATAGCTCTATTTACTTGGTTTTCTGCCTGATGAATCGGCATTTCTACACAGATGGTTTTTAATCCAGTTTGAGCACATAGCGTAGAAGTAAGGGCAGAATCAATCCCGCCAGAAATCCCAACAACAAAACCTTTGACTCCTGCTGTGCTTGCATAGTTTTTTAACCAATTTACGATGTGTTCTGTTACCTTTTCTGCATTCATCCTGAAACTATTTTTAGTACTTTTGTCGTTCTTAATTAAGAGGCAATATACAAAGATAATGCGAAACCTTTTTTTGATTTTTTGTGGAATTTTGAGCTTGTACTCTTGCAATGAGTCTATGAAATCAAGGAGATTAGACTCAGATAAAAAGAGTACCCTGCAAATAAATAGATTCGAAATTGATTTTTATACAGCAAGCCCTAAAACCTTGAAGAATGTTCAACAAAAATACCCTAAGTTTTTTGCTCAAGGGGCTCCTGATAGCATTTGGTTGCGTAAACTAAAGGATCCGAAAGAATTGAAATTGTTTCGGGAAACTCAAAAAATATTTTCCGATTTTAATTCTATAGAAATACAACTAGCAATGTTGTTTGCGAGTATAAAAAGGTATTTTCCTGATTTTCAAACGCCAGATGTAACAACCTTAATTGGTAATTTAGATTTTCAAAATCGAGTTATTTTTTACGAGCAATCTATTTTAATTTCTTTAGATTGTTATTTGGGAAGTGATCATGAGTTTTATTCAAATTTCCCAAACTATATTAAAAAGCAGTTTGAACCAGAAACTATCTTGGTCGATGTTGCAAAATCCATTATAAAGAAACAATTTAATTCCATTAATTCTACTGTTTTTTTAGAAAAAATGATCAGTGCGGGAAAAATTCAATATCTGCTTCATCAATATTTACCGGATATGTCAGATGGTTTTGTAATGAGCTTTACACCGAATGATTTTCAATGGGCCCAAGAAAATGAAGTACTTGTTTGGAAGTATTTTAACGAACAGAAATTATTATATAGTGAAGACCCAACTCTTAATCATCGTTTTTTAGATTTCGCGCCGTTTTCTCAGTTTTATAGAGAGGAGGACCGTGATTCTCCAGGTAGGATTGGTGTCTGGATGGGTTGGCAAATAGTCACTTCATTTATGAATCATAATGATGTATCTTTGCAAGGTTTAATGGGGTTAAGTCCCTCAGAAATTTTTAAAAAATCAAAATACAAACCCAATAAATATGGCAATTAAACATAGTTCAGAAATTAACTTTACCATAGGTTTAGACGAAAATAAAATTCCAGAGACCATTACATGGAAAGCCGAAGATGGTGGTGTAGCCGCAGCTAGTTCTAAAGCAATCATGATCTCAGTTTGGGATCATATTGAAAAAGACACCCTTCGAATGGATCTGTGGACCAAAGACATGCCTATAGATGAAATGAAGCAATTTTACCATCAGTCCTTGGTATCTATGGCCGCAAGCTTTGAGCGAGCAACGGATGATCAAAAAATGGCAGCTACTATGCGTGATTTCTGTGATTATTTTGCCGAAAAATTAGAACTTACAAAATAGGTAAATTTCTTAATTTGTATTAGGGCGCTTTTTTATTGCTAATTTATTTAGTACATTTCTCCTGTATTAATCTCAAACCCCCCTATAATGAGAGCAATGAATGGTATATTTATATGCATGCTTTTTTGCATATTGATAGTGTCTTGTGGTGAAAAAGAAGATAGTGTTGTATTTTATTCAAAAGATACTATAGCAAGTAATTTGGTCCTAAGCCATGCAAATGGAGAAGAAACACAAGATCTCACCGTTTCTACTGATTTAAACTTGTCGAACTCTTCAGTCTTTAACGAAAATTTTAATAAGTTCCTATCTTGCTGATTATGAATTTATAATCTTTGATGTTGTTTACAAAATCAAGTTCAGAAACATCTATAACTAGGGTGTTCAATTGTGGCTGAGTACTAATAAATTGTTGATATCCCTTGTGGATTTTATCCAAATAATCTTTAGAAATATTATGTTCGTAAGACCTTCCTCTTTTTTGAATATTTTCCAGCAATCGATCGGTGTTTTGATAGAGATAGACGTATAAATCAGGTTTTGTAATTTCTTTGTACATCAAATCAAACATTCTTCGATACAAATTGTATTCCTCTTGAGCTAAAGTAACTTGTGCAAAAATTAAGGATTTGAAAATATAATAATCAGATACTATTAAACTTTTAAACAAATCAAATTGAGCCAAATCATCAGTCAGTTGTTGATAACGATCAGCTAAAAAACTCATTTCTAAAGGAAAGGCAAAACGCTCTTTATCTTCATAGAATTTTGGTAAAAATGGATTGTCAGCAAATCGCTCTAAGACCATTTTTGCATTAAATTCATCCGACATCATTTTAGCCAGCGTAGTTTTTCCTGCCCCAATATTTCCTTCAATGGCAATATAAGAGTATTTCTCAGTTAAAGGAACCGGTCGAATGAGTGCTTCAGACAATTTTAAAATGTCGGAAGAATCCTTACATAATTCAAGTGCATGTGAAATGGAATAATTATGAATCGGATGTTTTACAGTACTGGCAATATCAGCCAAAGGGTATAAAACAAACTTACGTTCTAACATTTTTGGATGAGGTACCGTTAATTCTTTGGAGAAGATAATTTCATCATCAAAAAGTAAGATATCCAGGTCAATAATTCGATTGCTATATGACTGGTCATCATTTCGAACTCTTCCAAGTTCTAATTCAATCTCTAATAATCGCAACATCAAGGTTTCTGGAGGTAAATAGGTAGAAACTTGCACACAGGTATTTAAAAAGTCATTTCCATCAAAGCCCAATGCCGGTGTCTTATATACAGGAGCAACTTTTAAAATAGATCCAACCTGCTCCGAAAGCAAAATAATTGCTTTCTGAAGATTTTCTAGCTTGCCTCCTTGGTTACTTCCTAGAGATAAATATGTGATACGTTGAATTTTCATATAGGTTTACAAAGAAAATAAAACAAAGCTAGATGCACTCGTTTTTAACAAAAAAAATCGCCAAATAATTTTGGCGATTTTTGTATTATTTAAAGAGTTAGATCTAATCTCTATCTTCTCTTGGCTTTCTGTCATCTCTGCGATTGTCTCTTCCGCGGTTGTCTCTGCTGCCTCCTCTTTGGTCTCTTCCACCACTTCTGCTATCTTCTCTTGGTGGTCTTGCCACATAACCTTCAGGTTTTGGTAAAATAGCTTTACGAGAAACTTTTTCTTTACGAGTTCTTGGATCTAAACCAAAGTATTTTACATCAAATACATCACCCATGTTTACCACGTCAGATACATTTTCTGTACGCTCCCATGCCAATTCACTTACATGCAATAATACTTCGTTTCCTGGTGCTTCTGTATATTCTACAACAGCTCCAAAATCTAACATCTTAATAACTTTTACTTCGTATACACTTCCAACCTCAGGCTTGAATAACATAGATTCAATACGAGCAATTACCGCTTCAATTCCTTCAGGTTTTGTGCCTAAAATTTCGATAATTCCTTCTTCAGTAACAGCATCTTCTGTAATCACAATAGTGGTTCCAGTTACTTTCTGTAACTCTTGAATATGTTTACCACCTGGTCCAATAAAGGCCCCGATCATATCATTAGGAATACGTCTAGTAATCATTTTTGGCGCATGTGCTTTTACTTCTGCATTTGGTTTTGCAATCGTATCAGTAATTTTTTCTAAAATATGCAAACGACCTTCACGAGCTTGTTTTAAAGCATTTACTAAGATTTCATAAGAAAGTCCTTTTACTTTTATGTCCATCTGACAAGCTGTTATTCCATCAGCTGTTCCTGTAACTTTAAAGTCCATATCACCTAAATGATCTTCATCACCTAAAATATCAGACAATACAGCATAGCGATCACCATCAGAGATCAATCCCATGGCAATCCCAGAAACTGGTTTTTTTAATTGAACTCCTGCATCCATTAAAGCCATGGTTCCAGAACAAACAGTAGCCATAGAAGAAGAACCATTAGATTCTAATACTTCTGAAACTACTCTTACTGTATATGGACAATCCGCTGGAATCATTCCTTTTAAAGCTCTTTGAGCCAAGTTTCCATGACCCACTTCTCTACGAGAAGTTCCTCTTAAAGGTCTTGCCTCACCTGTACAAAAAGGAGGGAAGTTATAGTGTAAATAGAAAGTCTCTTCTCCTTCGTAAGATGGCATATCTATTTGGTTTGCTTCTCTAGATGTTCCTAAAGTAACAGTAGCCAAGGCTTGAGTTTCTCCACGAGTAAAAATTGAAGATCCATGGGTAGATGGTAAATAATCTACCTCACACCAAATAGGTCTAATATCAGTTGTTTTACGACCATCTAAACGTAAACCTTCACCTAAGGTTAGGTCTCTAATTGCTGCTTTTTCTGCTTTGTTATAATATTTTGATACCATAGCTCCATAATCTGCCATTTCTTCTTCAGAAAAGCTAGCTTTGATTTCTTCTTTGATTGTAGCAAAAGCTTCGCTACGTTCATGCTTTGAAGATCCTGCTTTTGCAATGGCATATACTTTATCATAGGCCATATCGTGAATTTTCTTCGCTAAATCTTCATCTTCTCTTTCAGACTCATAGGTACGAGTTTCTTTTTTTCCAAAGGCTTCAGCTAAACGAACTTGTGCAGCACATTGTACTTTAATTGCCTCATGTGCAAATTTAATTGCATCGGCCATTTCCTCTTCAGATATCTCATCCATTTCACCTTCTACCATCATCACAGAATCAGCAGAAGCACCAATCATCATGTCAATATCTGACTCTGCTAATTGGGCTCTGTTTGGATTGATCACGAATTCTCCGTTTATACGACCAACACGCGCTTCAGAAATAGGGGTTTCAAAGGGTAAATCACTTAACTGAATGGCAGCTGATGCAGCTAAACCAGCTAATGCATCTGGCATTACATTTTCATCATGTGACATTAATTGAATCATTACCTGAGTTTCTGCGTGGTAATCTTTTGGGAACAACGGACGTAAAACACGGTCTACCAAACGCATGGTTAATACTTCTCCATCACTTGGTCTAGCTTCTCTTTTAAAGAAACCACCAGGATATCTTCCTGCTGCAGCAAATTTTTCTCTGTAATCTACTGTTAAGGGTAAGAAATCTACATCGCTTTGTTTGTAATTTGACACTACTGTACACAATAACATTGCGTCACCCATTTGCACAACAACCGAACCGTGGGCTTGTTTAGCCAACTTACCAGTTTCTAATTTGATGGTTCTTCCATCTCCAAGATCGATGATCTCGTTAAATACTTTTGGAATCATACTTTTTTAATTCTAAATTTTTACTAATTGATCTGTGTTGTGTGTTGTTGTGTGTTGTTCCAATGGAAAATCAGTAGTTTTGTTAAGAATACTGATATTTTTATTTGAAATCCTAATTGTTAGCTAGTCTTTCTTTTTTATTTGATTTGGCATTTTACCTAGTCAATATATTGTTTTGTAGCAAGCTACATTATTTTTTAAAAATAAAAAAGAGGCACGTTTATAGAGCCTCTTTTTTTGTTTAGGTTTTATTTTCTAATTCCTAATTCCTTGATAATTTCACGGTATCTGTTGATCTCTTTATTTTTTAGATAATCTAATAAACTTCTACGTTTACCTACCAATCTTACCAATGAACGCTCAGTGTTGTAATCTTTACGATTTCTTTTTAAGTGCTCAGTTAAGTGGTTAATTCTAAAAGTGAACAAAGCAATTTGTCCTTCAGAAGTACCAGTATCTGTTACTGATTTTCCGTGTTTTGAAAAGATTTCCTCTTTTACTTCTTTTGTTAAATACATGCCAATATTGTTTTAAATGATTTTTATGTATACAATGACTTTTTCATTGAAGATGCAAATGTACAATTATTTTTATGAATTGATAAAAAGTATTAGGATAAATAAAAAGAAAACGATATTTTTAATTAAACCTTTTGGTTGCTTTATAGTCAAAGAGTTATGTTTTTATTAAACCCAAATCTCATGAAAAAAAATTTTATTAAAAGTGCTGTTTTAGTAATCGGTTTAGGAGCTTTTGTTTTTGCTTCATGTACCAGTGATGAGTTAACAGAAAATGTAGAGGTCTTTTCTATTGAAGAGATTCAGCAATCAATTGTTCTGGATGAACTCACAGCCGATGTCAACACCATATTAGATCAAGATGATTTAGATGAAGAGTTTAGCGCAAAAGGCTCAGCAACGAGCGGTGTGGCAGCTTGTGCGGTTAGAACAGTTGAAAGCACAGCAACACAAAGAAGAGTGACCATCGATTTTGGAACGGGTTGTTTGCGAGAAAATCAAAAAGAATACGCTGGAAAAATTATTATTTTATATCAGAAATCGGCAGTAGGGGTCTCTAAAACGGTAGGCTTTGACGGGTTTTCTATCAACAAAAATAAAATTGAAGGGATGCAATTTGTAGCCTTTAGAAAGGCCAATGATGCAGGCAATCCTGTTTCGGCGATCACTTACGATATTAAAATAACCTTAGTTTCAGGTGATGCTATTTCTAGAAAGGGTAGAAGAGTTAGAGAAAAGATTAGAGGGAATGACACGCGCGCCTTAGGAGATGATGTTTTTGGAATTAATGGGGCTTGGGAGTCTTCAGATAAGCAAGGTGTTGCAAAAAGAATAACGATCACAAAAAAAATAATCAAAGCGAACGCGTGCAAGTTTCTTGTTCGTGGAATTGTTGAAATCACAAAAAATGAGATGAAAGCAACTTTAGATTTTGGAAATGGGTCTTGCGATAATATTGCAATACTAACTGATTCAAAAGGAAATCAAAGAGAAATTACTTTGAAAGATTAAAGTTTAAATAACTTTATAATAAAAAAGCCAGCTTTAGCTGGCTTTTTTTTATTTACGTATAGCATTGTTTTCTATCAAATCAATATATAAATTGACTTGCTTTTTCAGGTGTTTTCTTTCATAGATAGCGTCTAGGAATCCGTGTTCTAGCAAGAACTCAGAACGTTGAAATCCTTCTGGTAATTCTTTTCCAGTAGTATCCTTAACAACTCTAGGACCTGCAAAGCCTATTAATGCATTGGGTTCTGCAATATTAATATCTCCAAGCATTGCATAAGAAGCGGTAGTTCCTCCTGTCGTAGGGTCAGTACACAAAGAAATGTAAGGGATTTGTGCATCAGCCAATTGCGCTAATTTTGCAGAGGTTTTAACCAACTGCATTAAAGATAACGATGCCTCCATCATTCTAGCTCCACCGGATTTTGAAATCATTAGAAATGGAATTTTATGCACAATAGAATAATTAATTGCTCTTGCTATTTTTTCACCAACAACAGATCCCATTGAACCTCCAATAAATGCAAAATCCATCGCAGCAATCACTAAATCTTTTCCTAAGGATTTACCAACGGCTGTTCTAACTGCATCTTTTAAATTGGTTTTCTCTTGAGCCGCTTTTAATCGCTCCGGGTATTTTTTAGTGTCTTCAAATTTTAATGGGTCCTCAGAAGTTAGATTCGCATCTAATTCAGTAAAGGTATTTCCATCAAAGAATATTTCAAAATATTCTTTACTTCCAATACGAACATGGTACCCATCTTCTGGGCTTACATATAAATTTCTTTTTAGTTCTTCTGTATCGATAATTTTCCCGCTTGGAGTCTTATACCACAAGCCTTTAGGAGTGTCTTTTTTATCTTCGGTAGCAGTATGAATACCTTTCTCTTTTCTTTTAAACCAAGCCATAGTATTGTTTTTTGTAGGTTGTGTTTTTACTGTATTTAGTGCTTAGCCAAGCGTATTGATGTTGTTCAAATCTTCAAAAGCTGCCTTTAATCGAGTTTTAAAAGTGAGCTCACCTTCACGCAGCCATTTTCTTGGATCGTAGTATTTTTTGTTCGGTATATCGTCGCCCTCAGGGTTTCCAATTTGAGTTTTTAAATAATCTTGATTGTCAATAATATAGTTTCTTATCCCTTCTGTAAAGGCAAACTGCATATCCGTATCAATATTCATTTTAATTACTCCATATCCGATTGCCTCTCTAATTTCTTCAACACTCGATCCAGAACCGCCATGGAATACAAAGCTTATGGTATTATGGGGAACTTGATATTTTTTAGAAATATATTCTTGTGAATTTTTTAAAATTTTTGGAGTCAATTTCACGTTTCCAGGTTTATAAACACCGTGAACATTTCCAAAGGCAGCCGCTATTGTAAATTTATCACTTACTTTTAACAATTCTTCATAAGCAAACGCAACTTCTTCAGGTTGAGTATATAATTTTGAAGCATCGACATCAGAATTATCCACCCCATCTTCTTCGCCGCCAGTGATTCCTAATTCAATTTCTAAAGTCATTCCTATTTTACTCATACGAGCCAAATACTTTTTGCAGATTTCTATATTTTCTTCAATAGGTTCTTCTGATAAATCTATCATATGTGAGCTATACAAGGCCTTGCCAGTTTCCGCATAAAATTTTTCACCGGCATCCAATAAACCATCAATCCAAGGAAGTAGTTTTTTTGCAGCATGATCGGTGTGTAATATTACTGGAATTCCATATAATTCAGCCATCTGATGTACATGCTTTGCTCCAGAAATAGCTCCTGCAATAGCCGCTTTTTCATCTTCATTAGACAAAGCTTTACCAGCAGTAAAAAGCGCCCCTCCATTTGAAAACTGTATAATAACCGGTGAATTTACTTCTTTGGCTGTTTCTAAAACTGCATTGACACTGTTTGTTCCTACTACATTTACAGCAGGTAAAGCAAACCCTTTTTCTTTTGCGTAAGCAAAAATTTCTTGCACAGCATCTCCAGTGGCTACTCCAGGTTTTAAGTTATAATTCATGGCTAATTAATTTTTAAATAAGGTTCCAGTTAGGCCTCAAAAGTAAGCAATTTTTTAATAGGTAAATTGAGTTTTGATATCAAATTACGAAATCCATTTAGATTTAAAAAGGGTAGTTAATCCCAATATTGAATACGGCGTTCCCGAAATTAAAGTTTTGAAACCATTTATTTCCACTCAAATAGGGTTCATGAGTTTTAAGTCCAATGTCCAATCTTAAAATTAAGAAGTTAAAGTCATATCTGGCTCCAAATCCAGATCCAACAGCAATTTGTTTTAGGGAAGAAATACTGTCAAATGCAGCTTTTGGATCTACGAAAGTAGAATTAGTAATGTCCCAAATATTTCCTGCATCTACAAAAAGTGCGCCTTTAAGTTTGCCAATTAAATCAAATCGATATTCGATACTGGTTAAAAATTTTAAGCTCCCTACATTGTATTCTAATCCAGGGGTAGAAGACCCCGGTCCTAAATCATAAGTTCTCCATGCCCGAATGTCATTGGAGCCTCCAGCAAAGTAACTTTTTGTAAAGGGGACATCAGAGTTGCCATATGGAACTATCAAGCCTAGAAAACTTCGAAAACCTAATACCGAGTTTCGAGTAACATCCCAAAAGCGTTTGTATTCGACATCTAATTTAACATACTGTGCAATAGGGGTGTCTGAAATGGTCTTAATGCCATCACTGTTTGTTCCAGTTGCCAATAAGGAGAAAAAGTTTCCAGCATTGGCAACTCTAATTTTCAAAAAAGAAAAATTATTGTCTTTGTAGTTGGTTTGGCTGTTGTATGTAAATGAATATGCAATGATTGGTATAAAGAAGTTCGATGTAATTATATTGTATCGATTATAGGTGTTCGCACTCTCCTTAAACGCATCTGGATTACTTGTTTCAAATGCAGTATCATCTTTAACCGTGCTCATAAATTTTACAGCATCGGCTTGTTGTAAATCATAATTAGGGTCATTATAATAGGTGGCAGCTAAAGGCTTTAATTTATTAAACTCAGAGGAGTAGATATTAAAATATTCACCAATATTTAAGTTTCTTATATACTGTAAGTTATACAACTCTAAATTTATACTTTTTTTTGGATTAAAATTCCAGTTGTAGTTAATGGCTCCTGTAAAATTTTGTTTGTCCAGTCCAATATTTTTTTGAATCCCTGTACCAATAGAAAATACGGTTTTTGGTGACATCCTCTTATCTACCAACTTATTTAGCCCAAAAGGAGCTACAAATCTTGGTATTTCTAAAGAAATATCTGTACCAATTTCCCAGGCATTGAAGAATCCTGTCGAGTTCCCGGGCTCTGTTGAGGTATTAAAAAAGGACCCCAAAAATGAAAACTTCATAAGTTCTGAACCTCTAAAAGTGTTTCTATTTGCAATAGAAAACTTAGCAGAAACCCCAAGTTTTCTTAAGTTAGAATGCGTTAGCTCTGTTTCAGCACCAATGGTAAATTTTTCTATAGGAGTTAAATAAATATTGGCTTCTAAATCATCTGATTCTCCAATTTGATCGTATTGGATACTTACGGATTTAAAGTTTTTTAATGATTTTAAATGACTCCTAGTTAAGTTTCTTAGCGTATCAGTATATTTTTCATAAGGTCTTATAAAAATTGATTGAGAAAGATATTTTGGATTGTATTTCACTTTTTTATGTGCCAAATATTTAATTCCATCATAACTAACTGTATCTAAATAAGGTTCATCTTTAGCAGTATAACTATAGTCGGTATAAATATTAACTTTTTTGATTGTATTAACCACAAAAGGACGCTGTTTTCGGTCTCCTTTATTTTCTAATTGATAAGTTCCTGAAATAAAAAAGTCAATATTTGTTTTATTGTCTACCCTAGTTGTATCTGCATTAAAGCCCATATTTTCTTCAGAGCCTGTAAAATGGTAGATCCCCGCATTTCGAAATAATTTCACTATTTGTTCTACCTCTTTTACAAAATTATCATTGTTGTACTGTTCTCCAGATTTTAAATGACTAGTAAGACCGGCAGATTTGTATATCGAGTCTAAAACTGGAGATAAAATTTGAGTACGAATGGTGTCCAAGATTAAAGGCTCACCTTTATTAATATAATAAGATACCCTGCTTTTCTTTGGATTTAAAGAATCTTTTTTGTGAGTTACGCTGTTCTTAAAATAGCCTTGAGTTTTAAAGTATGTTTGCAATATATCTGCTGTTCTTTTTGTTTTTTTATCATCAATAACAACAGGTTTTTCGCCACTATTTAGAAACCAGTTATTAAAATTGATATAGGAATTTGCAAGTCCAATACTTTGCTTTTCTGAAAATAGGGATTTAACAAAATTATACTTTTTAGGATTTTCCTCACCCCATTTTTTACTACCTTGAGGATAGTCTGGATTTCCCAAATTATAAAAATAGACAGAAAGAGGAATCCCTAAAATTCTCGAATTAGGTTTTTGAACTACATAATCGTTTAGTTCATTATTTTTATTTTTTTCATTGTCTACAAAAATTTTGTAAGATCTTAAAAGCTGTTCGTCTTCTGCAACCCTTTTGACCGAATTACACGCGATCACGAGGAACAGAAATAACAGATAGAAAGAAACTTTTTTCATTAGCTTTGTATACATATTAAGATACTTCAAAAATACTGTTTTTTGGAGATTATTCTAATTTTAAAATAAATTGATGAATTTATCAAAAAATGATATCAAACTCATTAGTAGTTTACAGCAAAAAAAATATAGACAAAAGTATAAATTATTTGTAGCTGAGGGTGTTAAAGTAATAAAAGAATTGCTAGCATCTTCATTTGTTTTAAAACAGCTCTATTTGGTTGATGATCTTTTTTTAAATGTTCCAGAAAACAAAAGGATTTTGATAACAGAGAACGAATTAAAAAAAATCAGCCAATTAAAGACTCCAAATAAGGTAGTTGGATTGTTTGAAATTCCGGAGCCGGAAGGCATCCTTAATGGAGGATTGATTCTGGCTTTAGATGATATAAACGATCCCGGAAATTTGGGGACTATGATCCGTCTATGTGACTGGTTTGGAATAGAGCAAATAGTCTGCTCAAAGGATACAGTTGACTGTTTTAATCACAAGGTTGTGCAAGCGACTATGGGTTCATTGGCAAGAGTTCGAATTTCTTATGTTGATTTATTTTCTTATTTGGAGCAGGTGATTGTCCCAATTTTTGTTGCAGATATGGATGGCGAAAATTTGTATAAAACTAATTTACCTAATAGTGGCATTGTGGTCATGGGTAATGAAGCGAATGGAATTTCATCTGCCATCTTAAAATTGAATAGCACCTGTATTAGCATTCCTAGATTTGGTAGTATAAAACAAACCGAAAGTTTGAATGTAGCAACTGCTACTGCGATTATTTTGAGTGAATTTAAAAGAAATTGAGGTTGATCTTATTCGAAAGAAAAATTTAAAAAGATACCTCTGGTTCCCAAAAAGTTAATAGGTGAGGTCCACTGGCTATTAAGGTCTGCATCATAAATAAGTTCATTATTAAATGCAAAAACACCGCGTATTGATGGTGAAAACTTAAAATAATACAAGTATAAATCGATACCGAGGCCTATTTCATACATAGCGCTACTCGTCTTCATTCGAAATTCACCAGCCGAGTTGTCATTGCTATTTTTTTCATTACTCGTGAAATTTATATCATAAGAAATCCCAGCCAACAAATAAGGGCGCACATTGTCATAACGGTTTGTACTAATTTTAAGAACTAAAGGTAGGTGCAGAGAGGTGCCGCTTATTGTTCTTGTATTTTGTTGTTCTCCATTAATATGGCTAAAAGCTAAGGTCTTACTATTGCTAATAAGTCCTGGTTCAAAACGTAAATTCAAATTTTTATGCAACCTTAAATCAGCAATCAATCCAACATTAAATCCAGTTGATGCTGTTGTGAGAACCTCAGCATTTTGAAAATTACTTGTTCTATAGTCAATTTTAAAATCATTTTGATTAAGCCCTAAATAAAAACCGTAATGCAAACGATTTTCATCGAAAGTGGGTTTGTATAAAACGCGAGCTTTTTGAGCTAATGCAGCATAATTAGCACATATTAAAAATAAAAGTATGATGCGTTTAAGAGGTTTCATAAACTATTTAGTAGCTGTATAAATAGAAGC
>CBFHUV010000018.1:0-23292 GCA_965659055.1 Polaribacter sp. | reverse complement strand
TTGTTTGGGTAAATACTTGGATGCTACGTGATTTACGAACTCCTTTTGGTGGACAAAAGGCAAGTGGTGTAGGACGTGAAGGTGGTTTTGAAGCTTTGCGGTTTTTTACAGAACCTAAAAACATATGTATAAAATACGAATCCCATCTACCTTCTTCCCAAAGGGAAGAAACTTTTGAGGATAGTAAATAAGAGATAAATAAAATTTTTAATTTAATAATAAATCTCCTTCCCTTTGGGAAGGGTTAGGGATGGGATGAATTTAGAAATACAAAATAAAAACGCCTTGGTCTGCGGTAGCACACAAGGAATCGGAAAAGCAGCAGCTTTTGGGCTCGCCAATGAGGGAGTCAATGTAACTTTATTGGCGAGAAATGAAGCGAAGTTAAAAGAAGTACTTGCAGAATTACCCAATAATGGGAAACAATGCCATGGGTATTTGGTGGCTGACTTTTCGAACCCTTTAGCTTTAAAAGACATATTAGAAAAATCAAATTTAGATTTTCATATTTTAATTAATAATACGGGAGGTCCAGCTGGAGGCCCTATTTTTACTGCTACGTTAGAAGCGTTTGAAAGTGCCTTTACCCAGCATCTTAAATGCAACCATGTGTTGGTGCAGGCATTGGTTCCTTTTATGAAAGCGCAGTGCTTTGGTAGAATTGTAAATATTATTTCTACCTCTGTCAAGCAACCTTTAGAGGGCTTAGGTGTGTCGAATACCATTCGAGGTGCCGTAGCAAGTTGGTCTAAAACCTTAGCCAATGAGTTGGGGGAATTTGGGATTACTGTAAATAATGTATTGCCAGGTGCTACAGGAACTGAGCGTTTGAATGAAATTATCAATAACAAAGCCAATAAAACAGGGAAATCATTTGAAGAGGTTGCAGAAGCTATGAAAAATGCCTCTCCAGCAAAACGCTTTGCCAAGCCAGAAGAAGTGGCCAATGCCATCGTGTTTTTGGCAAGTGATAAAGCGAGCTTTATCAACGGAATTAATGTTCCTGTTGATGGAGGAAGAACAAAAAGTTTGTAAATTTAACGATAACTTGCGTTAGGGATTGAAGCGGCATCTTTTTTATGAGAAGACCATGAAATCTTGGAATTTTCATAAAAAGATATAGCGAAAAGCCCGACCTTTAGGGAACGCCTTAAAAATTAAAACATGAGTAAACTTGTACAGCCTTTAAATTTTAAAAAGTGGATTGATGAACATCGTCATTTGTTGAAGCCGCCAGTTGGGAATAAATGTGTTTGGGACAATGGTGAATATATTGTGATGGTTGTGGGTGGTCCGAATTCTAGAAAAGATTACCACTATAATGAAACTCCAGAGTTTTTTTATCAGGTAGAAGGAGATATGATCTTAAAAATTATTGTGGATGGAAAATCTCAAGATGTTGAGATTAATGAGGGTGACATTTATTTGTTACCTGCAAAGGTTCCTCACTCTCCGCAGCGAAAAGCGAACACCGTGGGTCTGGTGATAGAATATCCGCGATCTGAGGGCATGTTAGACGCTTTAGAGTGGTATTGTGAACATTGTTCCAATCTGTTGTATAGAGAAGAGTTTGCCTTGGACAATATAGAAACAGATATGCCTATAATTTTTGATTCGTATTATTCAGATGCCGAAAAATGCACCTGTTCAGCCTGTGGGGAAACCATGCAAGCGCCGAAGAAATTATAGTGTATAAAAATTTAGGCATTCAAATAAAATTGTTGAATGCATTCAACATTAATAGGTAGCAAACTATGGAAAAAAGAAAATTACGTATTAACGGACATTCGCATTTATTGCCCTATCCAGAAGAGATTCCGAAGTTTATGAAGGACAAGGAGATTTTTTGGGTAGATGAAGATCGAAAGTTTATGCTTCAAAAAGATTGGAGCCGGCCGGTAACTGATTCAAGCTTTTTTTTAAAAGAAAAGCTAGAATGGATGGAGCGCTTTAAAATAGATCATGCCGTTGTACTTAATTTGTCTCAGTTGTATGGAAATGGTCTTCGTGTAGAAGAAATGAAACAGGCCTTGCGGTTTCAGAATGATTTTAATGCAAGAATTCAACATGAAAACCCCTCTAAATTTACCTGTGGTTTTGTTGTTCACCCTGGGTTCGTTAGAGGTGCCTGTTGGGAAATTGAGCGTTGTGTAGAAGAACTAGGAATGCGCTTACTTTGCTTGCCTACCCATTATATGGATTCTATTGGAACCTGGCGTTGTATTTTTGATGAAGAAAATGAACCCATTTTTGAATTGGCAAGTAAGTACAATTTGGCCGTAGAAATTCATCCGTATGATGGGGAGAAATTCATCAAATTAGAAAATACTTCTTGGCGTTTTCATTTAATTTGGATGTTGGCCCAATGTGCTGATGCGTATCATTTCTTAACCTTAAACGGCTATCAGGATAAGTTCCCGGGCATGCGTGTTTGTTTTGCTCATGGAGGACAATTGGCTCAGATTAATTTAGGAAGACGTATACAAGGCTTCGATGGAAGACCTGATTTGTTTGAAGGAAAAACCCACCCTAGAAAAGCGGTAGGACATAAAAATATTTTTTTTGATACCTTAGTTCACGACACGGGTTCTTTGGGTCTTTTGTTAAAAAACCAAGGATCCAAACAAGTCTTAATGGGCCTAGATGATCCGTATCCTCTAGGTGAAATGGAAAGTGAGATTCAATCTTCGTATCCAGGAAAAATATTAGATTTAGCCAAAGAACGCAATATTTTAACCCAAGAAGAATGTGATGCTATTTGGGAAGACAATGTTTTGCAATGGCTTTATGGAGATGATGAGCAAGGAAAAAAAGACCTAATCGCTAAAATTTTAGGATAAAAAAAAGCTTCACAGATGTGAAGCTTTTTTTTTATGATTTGAAAAATTTAGAAGGTCGCACTAATGTTAATGGCTACTTCGTCCCAAGTTTTAGAGATTCCATCACTTCCTTTATGTAATTCCTTACAGGCTTCGTTTATGGATTCTATGGCTTTTTGAGCATTCCATTTGTTTAGGTCCATCGTTGCATCTAATTGAAAAACTTTGTCAGCTATGGTATAGACAAAATCAAGTCTTTCTGTGATTCCATTCATAGTAATCATGGCATGTCCCTTATTTTCATCATCTAATACCAAGGTTCCTGACAACAAACTTGTGTTGTCCATAACTCCAAAAAAGAATTTTCGAAGCTTGAAATCTCTGTCTGATAAATTGGTAAAAATGCTACTTACAGGAATTGAGAATTCAGCATTATGAATGGCTTCTTTAACGGAATTTCCATCACCGTTTTTAGTGATATTCACCTTTTTAAACTCACCTTTTACACCAACCTTTTCGGTTGTTTTATAGGCAGTCCATCCAATTGAATTTTTGGAGGTCTTTAAGGAATAAGGAGCTGTCTTCTCTTTTGAGACAACAGTTTCTTTTTTTGTTTCAGATTTGCAAGATAGGATCATACTACTTGCACTTATAAGTAAGGCAACTAAAATTATTTTTCTCATAATAAGGGTGTTATAAATTATTTACTAATTCTATATATTCGCTTTTGGCCTCGGAAGCAGACATGCCTCTTAATTGGATCCAAGCATTCAGTTTAAAACCACTTCTTAAATCGGTTTCATTATTTTTAAAAGGATTATCACCTAAGGTGGCTTGCTTGTAATAAGCATAAAGTTTTAACATCACGTCTGGCGCTAAGTCCTCTTGAGAGATTCGGGATGCTTTGATGAAGGCTTCTTTAAATTGAATGTCTAAATCATTTCTCATACAACTACATTATTTGGTAGCGACGATTTGCTCACCACCTTTAACGGTATCACTAATTTTTACAGTGATTTTAGCGTCTAAAGGTAAAAATAAATCTACTCTTGAACCAAATTTAATAAAGCCTGCATCGGTTCCTTGAATCACCTCTTGACCTTCTTGAGCATAATTCACAATACGTTTTGCTAAAGCACCAGCAATTTGTCTGTACAAGACTTCACCAAAAACTTTATTTTCTATAACGATGGTGGTTCTTTCATTTTCTGTAGAAGCCTTAGGGTGCCAAGCTACCAAGTATTTACCAGGATGGTATTTGCTGTATTTTACAGTTCCACTTAAAGCATATCTGGTAACATGCACATTTAAAGGAGACATAAATATAGAAACTTGTATCCGTTTGTCCTTAAAATATTCTGGTTCTTCAACCTCTTCGATAACGACTACTTTACCATCAACAGGCGCAATAATGTGCTCATGATTAATTAGGGTTGTTCTTTTTGGGTTTCTAAAAAATTGAAGAACAATGACTAAGAAGAGTAAAAATACAACTTGTATACTCTTTATGAGCCATTCGGTTGCAATTAATTTTTCGATACCTAAAATTCCTAAGACAACGATAACCGAAATAATGGTAATGATTTTAAAACCTTCTTTATGAAACATGGCGTACTGCGCTATTAAATGATGAAATGTAAATACAAAAATAAAAAGGGTATTGCGAAGATTAAACTATCCAACCGGTCTAGAATTCCTCCATGACCAGGCATGATATTCCCGCTATCTTTAACATTTGCCTGTCGTTTAAACTTTGACTCAACTAGATCTCCAATGGTGCCAGAAATTGAAGTGATCAAAGCTACGATAATCCAATCTAAAAGGTCGTAAAAACCACTGTTATATGAAATAATAATACCTGCAATAACAGCAAAAATCAATCCTCCTAAAAATCCTTCAATGGTTTTTTTAGGGGAGACACTCTCAAACAACTTGTGTTTTCCAAAATTTTTCCCCACTAAAAAAGCAAAACTATCATTCACCCAAATTAAAAGTAAAATATCAATAAGTATATACGGGTTATATACCCCATTTTCATAAGGGATTAAAATTAAAAAGCAAAAAGAGAAAACAATATATCGAATTGATATATCTAATTTTTCAAGATACTTGGACGATTGTAATTCAGTTTTTGAGTACAGACGATAAATAAGTTGAATCGAAGCCACCAAAGTTAAGGCTAATAAAGGTATGATGACAACACTTTTTGGCATGTAAACCACAAATCCTACTAAGGTTACATAAAGTAAATAGGGAATTACATTTTTAAATTGTATCAATTTATGAAATTCATAAATTGCTAAGATTCCAAATAGGGTTATTAAGCTTATAAAGGTGTACTCTGATACCAATAAGGCTCCAAGAAAAAGAGCTACATACACAAGGCCAGACAGAATTCGAGTAGTTAGGGGACTCATTTTATAAATCTTCATACAAAAGCAAATATAAGTCTTTTGAATTATTGTTGCCGTAATTTAAGAAATTATCATCGTTTTTATCAAGGGTGTAGTTTTTTACTGCACTAATGTTGGTTGGGATGTTCTTTTTAAAATTTGTTTTGATTCCGGTAAGACCTTCTCCAGTATTTTTTACCAATTGACTTGTGGTCGCATACACAATAAAATTTTCGGATAGGCCTGCAATTTTCTCGCTTTTCAATTGATTAGAAGAAAAAAGTATATCACCACTATCAGCAATGAGGTGTTCACAACTTGTTAAAAAAGGTGCCGAATTATTTAAATAGTCACTAATTTTAATCTCTTTGTTTTTGATAAAAGTGACTAAATTGTTATTGATGCAAACCAAAGAATCCCATTTGTTTTCTGAAAGAATATTTTCTAAGTGAGCAATAACCTCATCGTGCTTGGTGCAATATAAAAACTTACCACCCTTTTCTAAAAAATGATGCACAAAAGCATCATCCAAAGACAATTGGACTGTTTGCTTCTTAGCCTCTTTCTCTTGAGGTTTTTCAGAGGAAATATTAAATACTTTTTTAAAAAAACTCATTCAGCTAAAATAAGATTATTCTTCTTTTATTTCCGAATCTTCACTAGCAATTTTTATTTCTTTTTTTATAGGTAATTCTTCTATAAAAGGTCTTTTACCAAAGATTTTTTCTAAATCGTCCTTAAATATAACTTCTTTTTCGAGCAATAACTCAGCAAGTGTTGTTAATTTTTCTTTGTTATTTTCTAACAATTCAATAGCTCGAATATATTGAGCTTCTATCATTTTAGAAATTTCTTTATCAATTTTACTTGCAGTTTCTTCACTATAAGGCTTCACAAATGCATCGTTTCCTGATGAGTCATAATAGGTAATATTACCCACCTCTTCATTCAAACCATAGACGGTAACCATAGCTCTAGCTTGTTTGGTTACTTTTTCTAAGTCACTTAATGCTCCCGTAGAAATTTTGTTAAAAATTATTTTTTCTGCTGCTCTACCACCTAGAGTTGCGCACATTTCATCTAGCATCTGTTCGGTTTGAACAATCATTCTTTCTGCAGGCAAATACCAAGCAGCCCCTAAAGATTGGCCTCTCGGAACTATCGTTACTTTTACCAATGGGGCGGCGTGCTCTAACATCCAGCTTACAGTTGCATGTCCAGCCTCATGATAGGCAATGGTTTTTTTCTCTTTTGGAGTAATTACCTTGTTTTTCTTTTCTAAACCTCCAACAATTCTGTCAACAGCATCTAAAAAGTCTTGATGTTCAATGGCTTTTTTATTGTGTCTCGCGGCAATTAACGCAGCTTCATTACACATGTTGGCAATGTCTGCTCCCGAAAAACCAGGAGTTTGTTGGGCTAAAAATTCTATATTCACATTGTCCGCTAATTTTAAAGACTTAATATGTACTTCAAAAATTGCTTGACGCTCATTAATGTCTGGCAGGTCTACATAAATTTGTCTATCAAAACGACCTGCTCTCATTAAGGCCTTGTCTAAAACATCCGCTCGGTTTGTTGCTGCCAATACGATTACGTTGGTGTCAGTTCCAAAACCATCCATCTCAGTTAAAAGTTGGTTTAAGGTGTTTTCTCTTTCGTCATTTCCTCCTGTCATACTGTTTTTACCACGAGCTCTACCAATGGCATCTATCTCATCAATAAAAATAATAGAAGGAGATTTTGCTTGGGCTTGCTTAAATAAATCACGAACACGTGAGGCTCCAACACCTACAAACATTTCTACGAAATCAGACCCTGATAAAGAGAAAAACGGAACGCCAGCTTCACCGGCAACAGCTTTCGCCAATAAAGTTTTACCTGTCCCTGGGGATCCAACTAATAAGGCTCCCTTTGGGATTTTACCTCCAAGGGAGGTGTATTTTTCCGGGCTTTTCAAGAAATCAACAATTTCTTGTACCTCTTCTTTTGCTCCTTCTAAACCAGCAACATCTTTAAAGGTTGTTTTTACCTTGGTGTCGTTGTCAAATAATTTGGCTTTAGATTTTCCAATATTAAAAATCTGACCTCCACCCCCAGCTCCGGCACCACCTCCAGACATTCTTCGCATAAAGAATAACCAAACAGCAATAAGCAAGATAAACGGTAAAAAGGCAAAAAATTGGTCTAACAAACTAGTTTGTTCAACATTTTTAATGTCAAAAGTTAGATCAGAAGTTGCTTTTGCATCTGCTAACTGTTTTTCGAAGTTTTGCAAGTCTCCAAAATTGTATTCGTAAGCAGGTGAATTTTTGTTGAAAAATGCAGATTTAGTAAGTTCTCTATAACTATCCTTTTTATAAGCATCATCCGTCAAGTATACTTGAGCAATTCCTTTATTGACGATCACTATTCTAGAAACATCATTGGTGTTAAGTACTTCAAAAAATTTATTTTTAGTAATTTCTTTTGAAGTTAAATTGCTCGAATTGAAAAACTGAAATCCGATAAGCAACACAAATATTGCACCGTATATCCAATAAAAGTTGAACTTAAATTTAGGCATATTTGTTTTATTATTTTTATTTGAATCGTTCATAAATGAAAATGAAATAAATTGTTTTAATTGTTAGCGCTAATAGTGGTAATGGTTGCATCACCCCACAAACTCTCGATGTCATAAAACTCTCTAACTTGTCTTTGAAAGATGTGGACAACAACATTTACATAGTCCATTAATACCCATTCGGCATTTACTTCACCTTCTACATGCCAAGGCTTGTCTTTTAAGCTTTTGCTAACAACTTTCTGTACAGAACCAGAAATGGCTTTAACTTGTGTGTTTGAGTTTCCAGAACAAATAATAAAATAATCGCATACGGTATTTTCTATTTCTCTTAAATCTAGTAGTTGAATATCCTCTCCTTTAACATCCTCAATCCCTCGTATAATCTCGGCAATTAACTCGTCTATGTTTACCTTTTTTGTGGTCATTAAAATTCTTTAATTTTATGGCAAAGTTATTATTTTTTTATGAGTATTTTGTGTTATATTCGACATGTTTGCAGAATATTTAACAAATGAACTTAATCAAACTTGATGCCATCGATTCTACCAATTCTTTTTTGAAAGAATTGGCGCAAAAAAGAAACTTAGAAAATTATACAGTTGTTCAAACGGATTTTCAAGAAAAAGGGAGGGGACAGCTAGGCGCTCATTGGAGTTCAGCTCCAGGAAAAAACCTCTTATGCAGTGTTTATATTGAGTTTGAAGGTTTTTTAGCCTACAAACAAGTTTTGCTAAATTATGCGGTTTCTATCGCTGTTTATAATGTTTTAATTGAGTATGAATTGCCGAAACTTGCCATAAAATGGCCGAACGACATTTTGTCACTAAACCAAAAAATTGCAGGGATATTGATTGAGCCTGTCATACAGAAAGATATGATTAAGTCAGCAATAGTTGGTGTTGGTATCAATGTGAATCAAACAGCATTTGGAGAAGAGGCTAAACAAATTACCTCTTTAAAACGGATCTTGGAAAAAGACTTTGATTTAAATGATATTCTTACAAGCTTCATTACAGAATTAAAAATACAAGTGGCCTATATTACCAATACCAAAACCAATGTATTGAAAAAAAGATATTTAGATCTTTTGTATAAAAAAAACATACCCTCTATGTTTATCGAGCAGGAAAGCATGGATAAATTTATGGGTATGATTGTTGGAATTGCTCCTACTGGTAAAGTTCAAATTCAATTAGAAGATGATACAATTCGGGAATATGGAATTAAAGAGGTTGCTTTTGTTTAAAGTTTAGCAATATTTTCTGCTAAGGTCTCAATAAATTTCGTCAATGGTTTTTTTACCATCATCGCCATCATTGGATTAAAATCACCATTAAAAAGTAATTGTACTGCACTTTTATTTTCTGCTATTTGAGAAATAGTAGAAGAAAGGGTAAATGGTAATTTGCTACTTGCAGCACCTAAAACAATCGATGAAAATGCAGTTTTTTCTTTTAAGACCAATCGAATTTCAGGCATTCCTTTTAGTCCGAAAATAAAGGAATCTCCGTCAACCTCAAATTTTTCTGTGTTTTCGGGCATTAATTGTTTGAAATTCTGAAGATCAGTTAAGAAATTAAATATTTCTTGAGTTGATTTTGAGGTTGTTACGCTTGGGCTTTCTATAGTCATCTTATTTTATTATTGATTCCACTCACTTGGATTTTTTCTCCAGTCTTGCAAGGTTTCTAATTGTTTTACAGAAATGTATTGGCTTTCTAAAGCTTGTTCTAAAAGAAACTCGTAGCTGCTTAAGGTGGTTAACTCAATGTTGTTTATTTTGAAATTGGTTTTTGCCAATTCAAAACCATAGGTAAAAATAGCCACCATGCCTTTTACATTTACATCGGCTTGTTTTAGTGCTTCAACTGCTTGTAAACTACTTTTTCCGGTGCTGATTAAATCTTCGATCACCACCACGTTTTGACCTTTTTCTATGTGGCCTTCAATGAGGTTTTGTCGACCGTGTTTTTTTGCTTCGGGTCTTATGTATACAAAGGGCACTCCTAATTCTTGAGCCACCAAGACACCAATAGCAATTGCACCTGTTGCAACACCTGCAATAACATCTGGTTTTCCGTGTTTTTCTTCTACAATTTTAGCAATCTCTGTTTTTAGGAAATTCCGAACCGGAGGAAAAGATAAGGTAATTCTATTGTCACAATAGATCGGAGATTTCCATCCAGATGCCCAAGTAAATGGTTCTGAAGGACTCAATTTTATTGCTTTAATTTGCAATAAAAGCTCAGCTGTTTTTTTTGCTGTATCTTTGTTTAAAATCATGTCGCAAATGTATAAAGTTTTTGTAAATGATAGACCAATAATTTTAACAGATTCTTTAAAAATTGACAACAGCTTTCCTGTATATATTTTTAAAGAAATTGTGGTTGATGAAATTATTCACAAATTGCAGACAGGAAACGAAGAAGGAATCAATTTGTTTACGGAGACCCTCGAAAATGATTGGGCTAATTTTCAAAAATCCTTTAAGGTTGTGAAAGCAGGCGGAGGATTCGTACTTAATGAGTTAGATGAGGTACTTTTTATTTTTAGAGGGCAGCGTTGGGATTTGCCCAAAGGCGGTGTCGAAAAAGGGGAGTCTATAGAGCAAACGGCTATTCGAGAGGTGGAAGAGGAATGTGGCATAGACGGACTCACCATCATCAAACCCCTAATTACTACATATCATGTTTTTTATCAAAATGATGAACAACGATTAAAGGTGACCGATTGGTTTTTAATGCATTCCAACTATCAAGGCATCCTCTTGCCACAAATAGAAGAAGGAATCAGCATTGTAAAATTTATTCCTTTAACAGAACTCGATGAGGTACTCACAAACAGCTATGCAAATATTTTGTTGGTGTTAGAATCCTTTCAGAAGAAAGACTGATCTCTCTTTCAAATTTAAAATAAACCTTATCTTTGCCCACTTCAAAGAATAAGCGATCATGACCGAATTTATTAGAAAACGAGTAAAGAATGTAAAGAACGATGTGTTGTCAGGAATTACTGTAGCCTTGGCTTTGGTTCCAGAAGCAGTGGCTTTTGCATTTGTAGCTGGGGTAGATCCATTGGTTGGTTTGTATGCAGCGTTTATGGTGGGCTTGGTTACGTCTGTTTTTGGGGGTAGGCCAGGAATGATCTCTGGGGCCACTGGTGCTTTGGCTGTCGTTATGGTAAGCTTGGTGTCAGAAGGAAACGCCATGGGAAATCCAGATGAAAATTTGGGCTTGTATTACCTATTTGCAACCGTTATATTAATGGGTGGAATTCAAATAGCAGCAGGTGTTTTTAAATTAGGGAAATTTGTAAGACTCATTCCTCATCCGGTAATGATGGGCTTCGTTAACGGTTTAGCAATTGTTATCTTTTTGTCGCAATTGGGGATGTTTAAAACCACTGTCAATGGAGAAAAGCAATGGTTAGAAGGCAATACCCTAGGGTATATGATTGGTTTGGTGCTGTTGACCATGCTCATCATGTGGGGTCTACCGAAACTAAAGGCGACTAAAAAATTACCAGAGGCCTTAATTGGGATTCTAGTTGTTACTGGAATTGTAATTTTTTCCAATCTAGATGTAGCAACCGTGGGATCATTTATAAGAGATGGTGGAGGAGAAGGCCTAAAAGGAGGTTTGCCAACTTTGCATTTAGAAACTTTTACTAAAATTCCAATCAATTTTGAAACGCTAAAATTCATATTTCCATATGCCTTAATTTTAGCAGCGATTGGTTTGATTGAGTCTTTAATGACTTTAAATTTAATTGATGACTTAACGGAGACCAGAGGAAATACAAATAAGGAATGTGTGGCCCAGGGTAGCGCCAATATCATAACGGGCTTGTTTGGAGGTATGGGAGGATGTGCCATGATTGGGCAATCTATTATCAATATCAAAGGAGGCGGAAGAGGACGACTGTCGGGGATTACAGCAGCTGTATTTTTACTGATTTTTATTGTTTTCGCTTCGTCTTATATAGAGCGAGTTCCTATTGCAGCATTGGTAGGAGTTATGTTTATGGTGGTAATTGGAACCTTTGCTTGGTCCAGTTTTCGCATCATCAATAAGATCCCTAAAACAGATGTATTTGTCTTGGTTTTGGTGTCTGGTTTAACGGTTATTTTTGATTTGGCCATTGCTGTTTTTGCAGGTGTTATTGTAAGTGCTTTGGTGTTTTCTTGGGAAAATGCAAAAAGGATTAGAGCCCGCAAACGCTTTAAGGAAGATGGGACGAAAATTTATGAAATATGGGGGCCTTTGTTTTTTGGAAGTATTTCTGCCTTTAATGAAAAGTTTGATGTAAAAAATGATCCCCAAAAGGTGGAGATTGATTTTGTTGAAGCACGTGTTAGCGATCACTCTGCTATTGAAGCAATATTTGCTTTGGTAGAGAAATATCACACCGAAGGTAAAACCATCGTATTAAAACATTTGAGTGAAGATTGTAAGCTCTTGCTTTACAAATCAAGTCCAATATTTTCGAAAGTAATTGAAGAGTCCATTGACGACCCTCGATATCATTTGGCTGCAAACCCAGAAGATTTTCCAAAGCCTTTATCAGAATATAAATTTTAAGAATTTATAAATTCTTTCCAATCGACAGGTGTATTTAAGTTTTTTAAAATAGCCATATCATCAACTTCTACGTAGGAAATTTCTGAAGGATCTCTTTTCTTTATTTGAAAATCTAATCTGGAATTTTCATCACTATTATTCAGTTCTAAAAGAGACTTCCAAAATTCGGGAGCTAATTTAACCGGATGACCGTTTTTGTTTTTGTTTTTTGGAATTACGATGCGGTTTTCTTCGTTAAGAATCTTTCCAAGCTCGGTTGAATTAATTAACGGAACGTCAATAGGTAAAATGAGTATGTCTTCGTGAATTGGAGCACAGTCGAGAACTTTTAATACAGACTGCAGCGTAGAAAAAACCCCAAACTCAGGGGTTGGATTGATCACAACATGCACTTTTTTATCCAAATGTAGTTGAGGTGCTGTCAGCGCTTTCTCTAACCAAGGAATCGCTTCGAAATACAGAGGAGCATCAAAGCCCAATCCAATGAAAACTTCACTGCCAATATATTTTTCAATTTGATATAAGATCCAAAAACGCTCCTTATATCGCAATAATCCTTTGGACCGTCCCATTCGTGAAGATTTTCCACCGGCAAGGATGATAAGTGTTGTTTCTTTATTCATAGAGACCCGTCGGTTCGAGTGAATTTCTTTTTTGATAAAAAATGAAATTTGTATCGAGAACCATTAAAAAGACTCTCGATACTTTTTTAATTTTCTTTTATCTAAATTAATGACTCTCGATGTCATATTTATGCCTTAAACCAAACCATGATCGGACAAAGGCAAGGTTCTATAACGTTTGCCTGTTGCATTGAAAATGGCATTAGTAATAGCAGGAGCAACAGGAGGAACACCTGGTTCTCCTACTCCAGTAGGAGCTTCATCACTTTCTATAAGTGTTACATGAATTGGAGGAGCTTCATTCATTCTTGTCATTTGATAATCATGGAAATTACTTTGCTCTATGGCACCATCCTTGGCTGTAATTTTTCCATGCAAGGCAATGGAAGTTCCAAAAACAGCAGCACCTTCCATTTGATTGAGTACATTGTCTTTATTAACTACCATACCACAATCTAAAACGGTCCAAATATTATGAAGTTTAACCTTATTGTCAATTACAGAAACCTCTACTACCGTTGCAACATAGCTAAAAAAGCTATAATAAAAGGCGATTCCAAGACCGTGTCCTTCGGGTAATTTTTTACCCCAACCAGCATTTTTTGCTGCTATATTCATCACGTTTTTTAAACGTTTGGTGTTTAATGGATGCGGAGAGTTTTCTTTTCGAATCCGATCTGCACCAATCATATTTAATTTAAACTCTAGTGGATCTTTTTGAGCTTTATCTGCCAATTCATCAATAAAAGAATTGATTCCAAAACTGTGAAAAACGGCACAAACAGAGCGCAACCAACCAATACGAACATATGCTTCTGCCTTGGCATTTTCATAGCGAACATTTTCAATGTCAAAGGGATTGTTGTTCATTCCTTGACCGATTTCCCAATCTGCGGCATAGTCTGCTCCAGGCATAAAAGTCGAATTGATCGACGGAAAGGCGGTTCTATGGAGCCAACCCGTAACAGCACCTTTTGCATCTAAGGAAGCTTTTAAATATTGTGCATTGGTGGTGTGGTAATATCCGTGTTGAATATCATCTTCACGGGTCCAAACAACCTGAACAGGTGATTTTATTTTACTGGAAAGGGCCACTGCTTCAATGACAAAATCTGGTTTGGATTTTCTTCCAAATCCACCTCCTAAGAAGGTTACATTGATGGTTACTTTGTCCAAATCAATGCCCAAATATGCAGCTGCTTCTGCTCTTGCTGTTTGCGGGTCTTGCAAAGGCGCCCAAACTTCACAAACGCCATCATGCACCCATGCCAAGGCATTCGGAACTTCCATCGGCGCATGCGCCAAATGAGGAAGCTGATAGGTAGCCTCTACAAGATGGCTTGCTTTTTTGAAGGCTGTATTTACATTCCCTACAGTTGGAGCCACAACTTTTCCAGTATTGTGCACTCTGCCTGTAAGCGTTTGCGTGTATTTTTTACTATCATAGTTGCCATTAGAACCTTTGTTCCAAGCAATGTCTAGTTGTTTTCTTCCTTGAATGGCTGACCAAGTATTACTGGCAATTACGGCAACTCCACCAAGCATTCCGAAAGGTCTTTTAACTCGTTCTAACTCGACAATATCCAAAACTCCTGAAACTCCACGCGCTTTATCACTATTCACAGATTTTAGGCTCCCAAAGGCACTAGGACAGCGCGCTATGGTAGCAAATTTCATATTGGGTAAACGTGCATCCAAACCATAAATGGCAGTACCATGAGTAAAATCTTTGATGTCGATACTTTTTAAACTCTTCCCAATATATTTAAAGTCTTTTTTATCTTTTAAAACAACTTCTTTTGGAGCTTCAATTTTCATGGCGTCCTCAACCAAATCACCAAAAAATAATTTCTCCTTGGTTTTATTGTTGATCACATAATGCATTTCGGCAGAACAATCAGATTCAGAGATTTCCCATTTTTTTGCGGCAGCACTAATTAGCATGGCTTTAGCTGTCGCTCCAAGTTTACGCATGGGTTCTAAAATGGTTCTTACACTTCGTGAGCCATCTGTATTTTGATTTCCAAATTTGCTGTCTCCAGTGGCCTGTTCTACTTGAACATAATTCCAATCTGCATCCATTTCATCGGCAATTGCAGAAGTTAAAGAAGTACGAATTCCTTGTCCCATTTCTGATCGAGAGCTTAAAAGGATAAGCTTTCCATCTTTCTTTAATTGGATAAATAAATTGGGAGCAAAGGTGGTCCCGTCATCAATTCGCACAATTTCATTGTTTGAAAATTGACAGCCAATGATTAGGCCTCCAGAGGCTAAGCCAAAAACTTTAACAAAATTTCTACGGCTAATATTGTGAATTCCATCCATAGTTATTTGTTTTTAAGTTTTACTGCTGTATGTATTGCTTTTCGTATTCTTGGATAGGTGCCACAGCGACAAATGTTGCCACTCATCGCTAAGTCTATATCTTCGTCGGTTGGGTTTTGATTGCTATCTAATAAGGCTGTAGCTGCAATTAATTGCCCTGATTGACAATAGCCACATTGAGGTACATTAATTTCAGTCCAAGCTTCTCTCAAATACGTTAAATTTTGACTTTCACCTTCGATGGTTGTTATTTTTTTGCCCACTCCGTAACTTACGGGCAAACTACAGGAGCGAATGACATCTCCATCAATAATCACAGAGCAAGCTCCGCATTGACTCACCCCGCAACCATATTTGGTTCCAGTTAAACCAGCGAGGTCTCTAATTGCCCAAAGCAAAGGCATGTCATCTTGTGCCTCTATACTGTAGTCTTTTCCGTTGATACTTAGTGTTTTCAAATCAGTGGTTTTTTTTATGTTTACTAAGATACTAAATTTTTGATATCCATGATATTTCAAATAAAATAGGCCTAATAGATTTTAAATATAGGCAAGCGCAAATAGGCTTTTTCATAATGTGGGCTTTGTTTGAATACCCAATTTAATTGCATTCTTGCATTTTTAGCGAAGTCTGTATCGTTGACCATCTTTGTATCAAATTGGGCTTTAATTTCTGGGTTTTCACTCAAAAATTGCTCAGCCAAATCTTCAAATACATAGGCAGAGTAGCCTTCTTTTTGTTGGAGTACTGTATCAAAGAAATTCCAATTAAAAAAGGAATCTGTTGCCTCGGCTTCAAGCGTTTCTAACAAGTAGCGAATCCCATTTTGATGGGTAGGGATATAAAGATCACCCTTTTTAAACTTTAGGGTTTGGGTACTAGATAAAACTGTGGTGTTGTTATGCAGGTAATGACCTTCAAAAGGAGATCGTCCAGAATTGTATTTATCTATATGATTTACTGTTACGGTAAGAGTAGTGTCTTTTGAAAGTCTGGTAAATTCAATTTTATTATTTTCTAATCGCTCAATAACCTTGTGCCAACCTTGTGCCAAAATATAGGCTTTTGGAATGCTGATTTCTTTGGTTACTTCAAAATTGTTGAAGTAGTTCGTTTCTTTTGTAAAAGGTTGACTTCTATCATAAAACAAGCGCTTTCCATTAGTTACTTTACTGTCTAAGTAAGTGGCTTCATAACCTTTAAATTGCAAGGTAGTTGGCTTACTCCTAGCAGGTCTAAAGGCGATTGGATAGGTTTTTTTAGCGATGATGTTTGCTACGGCATTTTTTCTCAAGTCTTTTACCTTTGCGCTGTTTTTTTCTGCAAAATCAAAGGCAGAAAGCATTAGCTCATAAGTTTGCTCCACCCTAATTTTATAAGGCTTTAACATATGAGTCTCTACCATCAACCCAAAGGTGTTGAACAAAGTGGTGTAGCCAGTCGAATATCTTGGAGAGTCATAAAACTGTGAAAAACCAGCTTCAGGAGTATCACCCCAAACATTCACATAAGGAGTAATGATAATTCCCTTCTTCTCTAAAGAAGCTTCCATTTCTGGACGCATGGTAGACTCTAAGAAATCACCTAAGTCGCCTCCTAATTTATTGTGTTGCGTGTACAAGTGAGTTAATGCATATTGATAATCGGCACCGTTGCTTACATGGTTGTCGATAAATACATCTGGATTAACACTGTGAAAAATTGCGGCAAAGGCTGCTGCGTTTTTAGTGTCTTGTTTGATGAAATCTCTATTCAAATCAAAATTTCTAGCATTTCCGCGAAAACCATATTCTTTCGGTCCATTTTGATTGGTTCTCGTATGAGAGTTTCTGTTTAAAGAGCCCCCAATATTGTAAATTGGAATAAAAGCGATGATGCTGTTCTTATATAAGGCTTTTAATGAATCATTCTGAGCCAAATTTCTAAGCAACATCATAGAGGCATCAATACCATCTGATTCTCCTGGGTGAATTCCGTTGTTTATTAATACCCGGTTTTTAGGTGAATTTTTAATGTCCTCGAGCTTCATTTTGCCGTCTACATTAAACACTATTAAATGCAATGGATTGCCAGAGTCAGTTTCACCAATAGCATACATGCTAAGCTCTGAATAGCTATTTGTCAGCTTTTTATAGTAGTCTATAACTGCTGCGTATTCTGGAGTTTCAGTACCGTTTGATTTTTCAAAAAGGGTTGTGAAATCTTCATTTGAACTGTTTGTTTGGCAAGCAGCTAATACGATCAATGCACAAAGGAGTATGCTTATTTTTTTCATGAGATAAGTTGGGTTAATAAATTAAAATTTAGTGACAACGGATTCTGGAACTAAGCCCGTATAATCTCCGTGATTTCTGATAACATCTCTAACGATAGATGAAGAAATGTAGCTTTTTCCAGAGGAGGTTAATAAAAAGACAGTTTCTATTTCTGATAATTTACGATTGGTATGCGCAATGGCTTTTTCAAATTCAAAATCTCCAGGATTTCGCATACCTCTTAAAATAAACTCAGCACCCACTTCATTACAAAAATTCACCGTCAAGCCTTCATAGGTCATGACCTTAATTCTAGGTTCGTGTTTAAAGGTCTCTTCGATAAATCGCTTGCGCTCTTCTAGGTTAAACATATAATTTTTTTCTGCATTGATACCAATGGCAATTACCAGCTCATCAAACAAGGTAACACCTCTATTAATAATATCTACATGTCCTAAGGTGATTGGATCAAAGGATCCAGGAAAAATTGCTTTTTTCATAATCTGTTCTTTTAATGAGATTTGTTTAAGGCCATTTGAACCGCATTGTCAAACAACTGAAATAGACTAATGTTTGCCGCCGCTGCCATTTGAGGCAAAATACTCTCTTCGGTTAAGCCAGGAACCGTGTTAATTTCTAAAAAATGAGGAATTCCATCGACCAAAATATACTCAGCTCTAGAAAAGCCACTCATATTTAAAATGGCATAGATTCTTTTAGCCACCTCACGCACTCGTGATGCTTCTTCATCAGTAATTCTGGCAGGGGTAATTTCTTGAGATTTCCCTTCATATTTGGCCTCATAATCAAAAAAATCATTTTCTGAGACAATCTCGGTAATAGGTAAAACTTTGAGTTCTCCTTGATACTGTATCACACCAACAGAAACTTCGGTGCCTGATAAAAAACTTTCAATAAGAATTTCCGAATCTTCTATATAGGCTTTCTGTATGGCAGGAATCAATTCAGGTTCTGTATACACCTTGGAAATGCCATAACTGGACCCTGCATTATTGGGTTTAACAAAACAAGGAAGTCCTACCTTGTCAAGAATGCTTGTGGTATTAATTTCTTCTCCTTTATTAAGGTATACCGAGTTAGCAATGGCAATACCATAGGTTTTTAACACACTTAAAGTATCTCTTTTGTTAAAAGTCAAGGCCATCTGATAAAAAGGGGCAGAGGTATGTGTAATTCCTAACATTTCGAAATAGGCCAAAATAGCACCGTTTTCACCTGGGTTTCCATGAATGGCATTAAAAACACAGTCAAAAGTGATGTGATTGGCATTCATGTTTATCGAGAAATCATTTTTATTTACTGGAAATTCTTTATTGTCATCATCTATATGCACCCATTTATCTTTTAAGATATGGATCTTATAAGGTTGGTATTTTTCGCTGTTGAGGTGTTTATAAACAACTGAACCACTTTTGATTGAAATTGCAGCTTCCGAGGAAAATCCTCCCATAATAATTGCAATGTTTTTTTTCATCAGAAATAAAGCTTAATAAGGTACAAACAAATTTATCAAAATATAAATAGAAAGACTAACGTTTGGTTTTATATCTTTGTGCTTATTAAAAAATTGACCATGAGTTTAATTCAATTTCTAAAGAGTAAGGCTTTTTTTAAGCAAATTGCTATTGCCATAGCATCGGTTTTGTTGTTTGTTTTTTTGTTGAATTGGTGGTTTGGATTTACAACCAACCACGATCAAAAAATTGAGGTTCCTCAACTAGAAAGAATGCAACTAACAGAAGTTATCGAAAAGCTTAAGGAGTCTGATTTAGATTATATCGTAATAGATTCGGCCAGTTATAATCCAGATTATCCTAGTCAATCTGTCATTGAACAAAATCCAGAGGCAGGTTCTTTTGTGAAAGAAAATAGAAAAATCTATTTAACCTTAAACCCTTCGCAATATAAAAGCATTGAGGTGCCAGACTTGAATGGAAAAACAAAAAGACAAGCCATAACACATTTGCTTTCTATTGGCTTTAAAGTAGGAACTTTTAGTTATGTACCCGATATTGGTAAAGATGTAGTAAGAGGAATGAGACACGAAGGGAAAACCATAAAAATTGGAGATATGCTCCTTAAAAATTCTGTCATAGACCTAGTCTTAGGTGACGGAAAACAATAATTTATATTTTAAGTAGCACAGAAATACATGCAGGAAGAATCTTTAGATATTGAAAACGAAGAATTATACGAACATTATCGCTTTACAGCGAGTAGTGGGCAAGAGCCATTGCGAGTTGATAAATTTTTAATGAATTTTGTAGAGAATGCAACCAGAAACAAGGTGCAATTGGCTGCAAAAGCAGGAAATGTTTTGGTTAATGATGTGGTGGTAAAATCGAATCATAAAGTAAAACCACATGATGTTGTTCGTGTAGTATTGGCACATCCTCCTCATGAAAATTTGTTGGTCGCCGAAGACATTCCCTTAGATATTGTCTATGAGGATAAAGAGGTTATTGTTGTCAATAAACCCGCAGGGATGGTCGTACATCCTGGTCACGGAAATTATTCAGGAACTTTGGTAAATGGTTTGATACACCATATAGAAAATTTGCCAACCAATAGCAATGAACGGCCTGGTTTGGTGCATCGGATTGACAAAGATACAAGTGGTCTGTTGGTAGTTGCAAAGACAGAGTTTGCGATGGCAAATTTATCAAAACAATTTTTTGACCGAACTACAGAGCGTTTATACTATGCCTTGGTTTGGGGAAATATAGAAGAAGATGAAGGAATCATTGAAGGCCATATCGGACGAAGTTTTAAAAATCGTTTGCAAATGGACGTTTTTCCTGATGGAGACTTTGGGAAGGCTGCGATAACTCATTTTAAAGTATTGGAGCGATTGACCTATGTAACCTTGGTGCAATGCAAATTAGAAACTGGAAGAACCCATCAGATTAGAGCACATTTTAAGCATATTGGACATACTCTTTTTAATGATGAACGCTATGGAGGTAATGAAATCTTAAAAGGAACCACCTTTACCAAATACAAGCAATTTGTTCAGAACTGTTTTAAAACCTTACCTAGACAAGCTTTGCATGCAAAAACTCTTGGTTTTACGCATCCAACATCTGGTCAGTTTTTACGTTTTGATTCTGAAATTTCAACAGATATTGCAGAATGTTTAGAAAAGTGGAGAAACTATACCATCAACTCAAAAGACGAGATTTAAAAATCTTTAGGATAGTTAACTTTTTTACTGCGTCTTTCTAAAAGGATATTGTCATACCAAACTCCATTGCGTTGGGCTACTTTTTCTTTGAAACCGATCGTTCGAAATCCGCAGCTGTGATGCAAGGCGATACTCACTTTATTAGCTTTAAAAACACTAGACTGCAAAGTCCAAATTCCATTATTTTCGCTGACTTCTATTAGTTGGTTTAATAGAATTTTACCGAGTCCGTGGCCTCTTGCCTTTGCAGTTAGATAGACACTTACTTCTGCCACGCCTTTGTATACTTCTCGAGAAGAAACAGGGGCCAAGCTTGCCCAGCCCATGATTGTTTCATTTTTTTGAAGTGCTATGCGTCCAAACTTCAAATACTTCGCGTCCCACTCATTATAATTAGGGATCTTTGTTTCAAAAGTAGCCATGCCAGAATCAAGTCCTTCTTGATAAATGGAAGCAATGCGGCTATAATTGTCTTTATGGATTTCTATAAATTGCATTAGCAACAGCCAGATACTGGATCGCAACAACTGCTTTTTTCAGTTGCAGCTGCCAAAGATTTTTTTTCTTTCTTTTCGGGAATTCCGCAGGCATCTTTTGCCAAACAGGTGGTTAGTTTGGTGGTCAATAAAAAATGTTTTCCGTCAAAATCTAATCCATATTTTCCAATGGTATCGCCTTGATATTCAACTTCTATTTCCAAATCTTTAAGTCCTAATACTTTTTCTGACAATTCAATAATATGCACCAATTTTTCAGGGTGCAATCTATGATCATAATCTTGCTCTTCCCAGAGTTGAAAGTTAACGCGTTCTTCGGTTCTAATGGTTCCTCCGCAATCAATAAAATGCTTGCTTATTTTTCCTACTTCTGTAATATGAAAATGTCTTGGGACCAAGTTTCCATTTGGTAATTCAAAGGCTATAGTTTCTAAATTTCTCAGGTGTTTTTTTATCTCTGATAATTTCATAAGGCTATTTGCAACAAGTGGTTGCGGTGTTTTTGTGGGTTAAAAATTGATGTAAAATAGTAGTTATTCTTTGCCATTCTTTTTTGTCAATACAATAGCAACTTTTGGTTCCTGAAATGGTTCCTTTAATGATTTTTAAGTTTTTAAGTTCTTTGAGATGTTGAGAGATGGTGGGTTGAGCCAAACCAATTTCTTGAACCAAGTCTCCACAGACGCAGGCTTCTATACTAAGAAGGTGTTCCAGAATAGCAATTCGTGCAGGATGTCCTAAGACTTTAGCAATAGTTGCGATCTCATTTTGACTGTCTGTGAATAGATCTGATTTTGTAATTCCCATAGTTAATTTGTTTATTGCAATATTACGATGAATATTTGAATTCACAAATTTTTTTCAATTTATTTTTTTTATCAAAAAACCTACTATAAAAGTTTTAAATATGCATATCAATAATTAAGATTATAATATTTTGATTATTCTTTCATTCAGTCGTAATTTTACTTTTATTAAAGCAAGTCACTATGAAAATCATTATATCCCCAGCCAAGTCATTAGATTTTGAAACTCCTGCAACAACGAGTCTTTATACCCAAGCTCAATTTTTAGACTCTTCTGAAAAGTTGATAAAAAAACTGAGAATCTTATCTCGTAAAAAACTGGAAGATTTAATGTCAATTTCTAAAGATTTAGCTGCCTTAAATTATGATAGAAACCAAGAATGGGAGCAGCCTTTCACGCCTGAAAACGCCAAACAGGCAGTTTTTGCTTTTACAGGAGAGGTCTATAGAGGTTTGGATGTCATGAGTTTATCAGAAGATAAATTACCCATCTTGCAAGAGCGACTTCGCATCTTGTCAGGCCTATATGGTATCTTAAGACCTTTAGACTTAATGCAGCCGTATCGCTTAGAGATGAGCACAAAAATTAAAGTGGGTCGCACTGAGAATTTGTATAAGTTTTGGGGATCTTCTTTGGCACTTGCTTTAAATGAAGAGCTTGATGATGACGGCTTATTGGTAAATTTGGCAAGTTCTGAATACTTTAAAGCGGTTGATCAAAAAGTGCTAAAAGTGCCAATGATTACTCCTGTATTTAAAGAGTTGAAAAACAATCAATATAAAGTAGTTATGACTTTCGCTAAAAAAGCAAGAGGATTAATGGTTCGTTACCTTATTGATCACAATATAAAAACAATAGAAGGCATTAAAGGTTTTAATGCAGAAGGTTATGGGTATTCTGAAGTCTTATCTTCGGGTAATGAATTGGTGTTTACGCGTTAATTTTTCATTTTATACATTACCCAAATATGAGGTGCTGTGACCGATAATAAAATTACAAAAACAATTGTTGATAAGAGTGTGACTTCGAGTATAAATTGATATAAAACCAACAAACCTATAATACTTATCAACCAAAAAAGAAACGCTTTTTTTACATATAATACAATACTTTTTTTCGTAACATCTCCATAAATAAAAAGAATTTGGTGGATGATAGAAGGGATTGAATGCCAAAAAATAAAATAGATGGCAAAACTTAAAATTAATGATGACGTTTT
>CBFHUV010000017.1:13386-23332 GCA_965659055.1 Polaribacter sp. | reverse complement strand
AAGCCTCCAGAAACTCCACCTGCAAAGACACGTCTGTGGTTTGCGTCGTTTGGGTCATACATAACCACACGAGTACGACCTCCAACCTCATTTGGTCCTCTTTCTACCCAAGCATTTCCTTCAACACCCGGAACTTTTCGTTCAGTTTCTGCTTTTTTAAGTGCTTCTTGTACTTCTATATAATTTAAAGGGCTGGTTAATCCGGTGTTCGGATCCATCTCTAAAAGATATTCTTGTTCAAAGTATTTATTAGGCGGTAAGCCATTAGCGATACGCTCTTTTTTGTTTAGCGCCATCGTTTTATTATACGGATGGTTTTTTAAGAATTCAGCGTGTTTTTTGCGCAGAATTTCAACATCTGACTCTCTATTGTTGAGGGTGTAAATGGCCCCAACCGCAACAGAAGCAAGGATAACCAAGAGTAATTTTTTCTTCATATCGATCTATTTTATTTCTAGTATTTTTCAAATATAACAATAAACTAAACGTGTTAGATACTATTCCCTTCGATTTTTTTATACAAACGAATGGCATAACTATCTGACATTCTAGACACATAACTACAGATCATTAAAATACGTTCGTAGGTATTTTGTACTGGAGCTTGGTATTCTTTTGGTAAAATTTGCAGGATTAATCGATCATAATTAGAGGCTTTTCCTAAGTGCTTATTGTTTACTGCAGTTAGAAAAACATCCAACAATTTCCCCAAAATTTTATACCCTGCGATTTCTTTTTCGACCACCTCATTGCTGCGGTAGATTTTTTCGATACTCAGGTTAATAATGTCATTAATTTGAGCTTCATAGGCGCATTTGTCTAAAAGCGATTTATCAAAAGTTCCTTCTAAAATAGCTTTTTCATTGGCTAAAAATAAGTCTACTGCTTCATTAATTAAAACTCCGATTGCCAAGGCACGCAAATAACTAACTCTATCTGTTTTGTGTTGTAAGGAGTGGTATTTTTTAATATCGATGGTGTCTTTTACCAATTTAATTAGGTATTCTAAGGCAAATTCTTCTTCTATCAAACCTAAATTAATTCCATCTTCGAAATCAATAATGGTATAGCAAATATCATCTGCGGCTTCTACCAAATACGCCAGCGGATGCCTATAAAAGGATAGATCAGTGTCTGATTTTTTTTGCAAGCCCAATTCTTTGGCCAAATCGATAAAAGCGTCTTTTTCTGATTGGAAAACCCCGTATTTTTTATCAACGATATGTGAAGTAGGTTTTTTAGGTAGTGATTCTTTAGGGTATTTAATAAAGGTTCCCAAAGTAGCATAGGACAATCGGATGCCTCCTAATACACCTTCTCGGCTTTCGGTAAGAATTTTAAAACCATTGGCATTTCCTTCAAAATCGATGAGATCTTGATATTCTTTTGGGCTTAATTGCTCCTTAAAAGCTTGTCCTTTCCCAGAAGCAAAATATTCACCTATGGCTTTTTCACCCGAATGACCAAAAGGCGGGTTGCCGATATCATGAGTTACTGAAGCAGCGGCTACAATAGCGCCAAAATCATTAAAGGTATAGCCCAAAGCAGCCAAGTTTGGGTGTCTTTCTAAAAGCACTTTTCCAACACGTCTTCCTAGCGTTCTTCCAACTACAGATACCTCTAAGCTGTGAGTAAGCCTTGTATGGACAAAATCAGTTTCGGAAAGCGGTATGACCTGGGTTTTATCTTGCAGGCTTCGAAAAGCCGATGAAAATATAATTCGATCAAAATCTACTTCAAAACCCAAACGTGTTTCATCTTGTTGCGCTCTATGGCGTTTTTCTGTATCTCCAAAGCGTTTTAACGAAAGGAGCTGTTCCCATTGCATCATAGTATGCTGAATTTAGTTCGGTATCTTTTTAAGTTAAATGATTTGTAAATCTACAAAATAGATTTCTCGACTCGGCTCGAAATGACAAAAAAAAGAGAAGCCTTTCGACTTCTCTTATTGAACAACTTTTAATTTAATTAGGGTGTGCAGGGCCTAGGCACCGCACGGTTTGGGTTCTTTAATTAAGAACCACACATCAAACAATCATCCGGGCCTGCATTTTTACTGGCTTCAACCATTGCTTTGAATTCTTCTGCCGACATTGGTTTTTCGATTTCCTCGATTTCTTCTGCCTTCTTCTCTTTTGATAAGGTAAACTGAGTTGCGTTTACTGCTGATTTAGTTCTTAGGTAATACATTCCTGTTTTTAATCCAGATTGCCATCCGTAGAAATGCATCGAAGTAAGTTTTGCAAAATCAGGGTCTTTCATAAATAGGTTCAATGATTGTGATTGATCAATGAAATATCCTCTATGACGGGCCATATCAATAATGTCTTTCATACTCATCTCCCAAACAGTTTTGTACAACTCTCTTAATTCTGCTGGAATTTTTTCTATGTGTTGGATAGATCCGTTGGCACGCATGATGTCTTCTTTCATGTTGTTGTCCCAAAGGCCTAGCTCTACTAAGTCTTCTAAAAGGTGTTTGTTTACTACGATAAACTCTCCAGAAAGTACTCTTCTTGTATAGATATTAGAAGTATACGGCTCAAAAGCTTCATTGTTTCCTAATATTTGAGAAGTAGAGGCTGTTGGCATAGGTGCTACCAATAAAGAGTTTCGAACTCCATGTTTCATAACACTTTTACGTAATTTACCCCAATCCCAGTTTCCGCTCAACTCTTCATCTTTGATTCCCCACATATTAAACTGGAATTCACCTTCTGACATTGGTGATCCTTTAAAAGTACTATAGGGTTCTTTTGCTTTGGCAATTTCCATAGAAGAAGTTACGGCTGCAAAATACATGGTTTCAAAGATCTCTTGGTTTAATTTTTTAGCTTCTTCGCAAGTAAACGGCAAACGTAAGTTAATAAAGGTATCAGCCAATCCTTGAATTCCTAGACCAATAGGCCTGTGACGGAAGTTTGAGTTTTCTGCTTCCTGAACTGGATAGTAGTTCATGTCAATTACGGTATCCAAGTTGCGGGTTACCTTTTTGGTTACTTCGAATAATTTTTTGTGGTTAAAGAATTTTTCTCCGTTTTCTTTTTCTGAAACGAACATTGGAAGCGCAATAGAGGCTAGGTTACAAACCGCAACCTCATCATGTGCTGTATATTCCATGATTTCTGTACACAAGTTTGAAGAACGAATGGTTCCTAAGTTTTTGTGGTTCGTCTTACGGTTAACAGCATCTTTGTACAACATATATGGAGTACCTGTCTCAATTTGAGATTCTAAGATTTTCTCCCACAATTCTCTTGCTTTGATGGTTTTTCTACCTTTGTCCGCAGCTTCATAGCCTTCATACAAACGCTCAAATTCATCACCATAAGAATCGAAAAGATGTGGACATTCATTTGGGCACATTAAGGTCCAAAGTCCGTCTTCTTGCACACGTTTCATAAACAAATCTGGCACCCACATTGCATAAAATAAGTCTCTAGCACGCATTTCTTCTTTCCCGTGATTTTTCTTTAAATCTAAGAAATCAAAAATATCAGCATGCCATGGTTCTAGATACATTGCAAAAGAACCTTTTCTTTTTCCTCCACCTTGATCTACATAACGAGCCGTGTCATTAAATACTTTTAACATTGGCACAATTCCGTTAGAAGTTCCGTTCGTTCCTCTAATATAAGAACCCGTTGCACGCACGTTGTGCAAAGACAAACCGATTCCTCCAGCTGATTGAGAAATTTTAGCGGTTTGTTTTAAGGTGTCATAAATTCCATCAATACTATCATCTTGCATTTGCAATAAGAAACAAGAAGACATTTGTGGCTTTGGTGTTCCTGCATTGAACAAGGTTGGTGTTGCATGGGTAAAATATTTTTTACTCATCAACTCATACGTTTCAATAGCCTCATCAATATCATTTTTATGAATACCAATAGCCACACGCATTAACATATGTTGTGGACGCTCTACAATTTTTCCGTTTAACTTTAATAAATAAGAACGCTCTAAGGTTTTAAAACCAAAATAATCGTAATTAAAATCGCGGTTATAGATAATGGTAGAATCTAATTTTTCTGCATTGTCTTTTATAATTTGATATACATCATCAGCCAACAATGGTGCTTTTTTTTCTGTGCGTGGATTTACATAGTAATACAAATCGTCCATAGTTTCAGAAAAGGACTTTTTGGTGTTTTTATGTAGGTTAGAGACAGCAATTCGGGCTGCTAATTTTGCATAATCTGGATGCGCTGTAGTCATGGTCGCAGCTGTTTCTGCGGCCAAATTATCTAATTCTGGAGTGGTAACCCCATCATACAAGCCTTCAATAACACGCATGGCAACTTTTACGGGATCAACGATGGTGTTTAAGCCATAGCACATTTTTTTTACTCTCGCCGTGATCTTGTCGAACATCACCGGCTCTTTCTTTCCGTCTCTTTTAATTACATACATAAGTTATAATTTTTTGTTGGTTTGTTGATTCTATTGGTCACCAAAACATCCACTTTTTGGCAACTGTTTATTTGTAAGATTTTAAAAATCTTGTGTTTTCTTGATTCTTTTAAAAGGCGCTTTGCTTTTAAAAATCGGCATCAAAACTAATGCTTCCAGTACCTCCAGATTTCACCCCGGCTTTTTGATATTCTGAAACTCTTTTTTCAAAGAAATTAGTTTTCCCCTCTAATGAGATCATCTCCATAAAATCGAATGGGTTTTTAGCATCATAGGTTTTTTCACATTCAAATTCTAACAATAATCTATCCGTTACAAACTCTAAATACTCCGTCATTAATTTGGCATTCATCCCAATTAAACTTACTGGTAAAGATTCTGTAATGAATTCACGTTCGATGTTTAGGGCATCGATAATGATTTCTTTAATACGTGCTTTAGGCACTTTATTTACTATATGATTGTTGTGCAAGTGCACAGCAAAATCACAGTGCATTCCTTCATCACGCGAAATTAATTCGTTTGAAAAGGTTAGCCCAGGCAATAATCCTCTTTTCTTTAACCAAAAAATAGAACAAAAGGCTCCTGAGAAGAAAATTCCTTCTACAGCAGCAAAGGCAATTAAACGCTCTGCAAAAGAGTCAGATTCGATCCATTTTAAGGCCCATTCTGCCTTCTTTTTAATGGCAGGGAAATTTTCAATCGCATTGAATAATTTGTCTTTTTCTACTTCGTCTTTTACATAGGAGTCTATAAGTAAAGAGTAGGTTTCAGAGTGGATATTCTCCATCATAATTTGAAAACCATAGAAAAATTTTGCTTCTGAATACTGAACCTCATTCACAAAATTTTCTGCTAAATTTTCGTTCACGATACCGTCTGAAGCTGCGAAAAAAGCTAAAATATGCTTGATAAAATAACGCTCATCTTCTGTTAATTTATCGTTCCAGTCAACGATGTCTGAACTCAAGTCAATTTCTTCAGCAGTCCAAAAACAGGCTTGCTGTTTTTTATACCAATCCCACAAATCTGTGTGTTGAATTGGAAAAATAACAAATCTATTATCATTGTGTTGTAAAATGGGTTCTTTAGCAGACATTTGTTTTGAGAGAATTTAATGGTTCTTAATGTTTGTTTCTGTCTCGGAAAAGACGTTAACAAAGATTGGAAAAATTGAAGGAAATAGAAAGCCATACTTATTCACAAAAACTCAAAGTTTTTAACAAATTGCATTTTTTTTAACTTTAAGTTCAATAAAAAACTAAAATATAAAAAATTGAAAATCAAGTTATTAAAATAAAAAAATTTTCAACACCCCTAATTTCATTGGGCTTAAAATTGAAAGTTCTTTTTTTTACTTTTTAAAATGGTTCGGTCAGATGGGACTTTTTTATAGACTTTTCTTTCAGATTAAAAACACACGCCATACGCTATAAATTTTACAAAAAATAATACAATTAAAAGAAGAATTAATTTTATTCCAAAAAAGTGCCTTTTGATCGAAATCCGCTTTTTTTAATCAAACTTTAAGAACCAAAAAAATGCATTAAAACTTAAAAATGGATAAATTTCTCTTTTCTTTAGCTTTAAAATTTTTAAACAGTTTAATTTTAAAGGATTTTTTGAAGTTAGCGAAGCCTTCATCTAAGTCTCTGTTTTATATGTTTTTAGGTGATTTTAATTAAATATTAATAAGTACATTTAATACGTATTATTAAACCAACCAAAACATGAAAAAAATTACTCTCCTATTAATAATCATATGTTGCCAATTTTCAGTTTCTGGCTACTCAGATCGCAATAAAGTATTTAAATCTACAGATAGCGGTGCAACTTGGACTAATATTTCTACAGGCCTATCCAATGTATTAATTCATGAAGTGGTTTTAAAACAGAATCAAGGAACAGAAGTTTTGTTTCTTGGAACTGAAATAGGGGTGTACTTCAAAAACGGCGCCGATGATTGGAAAAAATTTGGAGCAGGTCTCCCAAATGTAATTGTAAGAGATATCGATATTAACTATACAGAAGATCGTTTGGTTGCAGCAAACTATGGTAGAGGTTTGTGGCATATTAATATAGCCAATGCAACCCTTGGAGTAGAAGATGTAGCTTCAATAACTTCTCCATTTTCTGCCTATCCTAGCCCAGTTTTAGATGGGAAATTGAACTTTAAAGTAGATTAGGTTAATGCGAATTTTGACTATAAAATTTACAATGTATTGGGTGGAGTTGTTGCTGAAGGAAAGAAGGATTCAAATACCGGGATCATTAATGTAGCGAATCTTCCGACAGGGATATACATGTTAAAAGCCTATAAAAAAGGAGTTACTTTCCCTACTTTAAAATTTTTAGTATCAAATAAATAACACTTAATGAGCAACAGACATTTGTTGTACATAAAAAAAGCCAAACAATCTTGTTTGGCTTTTTTTATGTCTTTTTAAAATTGATTTAGAACCAACTTTTTTTATTTGTTTGATACATGTAAATGAATTCTTCATCAGATTTTGTAAGGTAAATAATTCCTTCAATCAAGGTAATGATTCCCATCGCCCAGGCAGCAATTCCACAGGTCAAGATTCCTAAAATAAAACTGCATATCAATATGATAACTCCTTCGGTGGTATATCCTAAAACAAATTTGTGAACGCCAAGAGGGCCCAATAAAATGGCTAATATTCCAGCAACGATTCTTTTACTTTGTTGTTCAAAAATAGGCTTTCCGTTTTCGTCAAATGCTTGCATGCGATGTCTTTTTTAATAAGTTAGTTAAGATAAAACTACAAAAAAGTGGGGTCTTTTGGCTCCCAAAGTTCAATTTTATTTCCGTCTATCCACTAAAAGTCCTAATCCAAAATTATTTTTTGAAAAACCTATGCTTTTTAGCAACCTACAAGTTAACAAAATTTTTCTTTAATTTTATCTACGATGGTTTGAGCAAGTTTCACCTTGCTTTCTTGGGTCCATCCGGCTACATGCGGGCTTAGCACCACATTTTTTGCAGCAATTAAATAGGCAAAGGCCTCTGGAATTTCTTTAGAGCTAAAGAGTTGTTCAAAAGAACTTTTTTCATATTCTAAAACATCCAAGCCAGCTCCTAAAATTTTTCCAGTTTTTAAAGCAGCAACCAAGTCCTCGGTAACAACCGCCGAGCCTCGCGCCGTATTAATCAGCCAAAAGGGATGGGTAAATTTATGAATAAAGGCTGTATTTACTAGGTTCTTAGTGCTTTCATTCTGTGGAATATGGAGACTAAGAACTTGTGCTCTAGCTTGCAATTCTTCCAAGGAAACCTGTTGGCAATGCGCATCACCTACATCGGGTTTTAGGTCATAACAAATAAGATTTACATCGAAACCACGTAGTTTTTTAGCAAAGGCTTTCCCCATGTTTCCATAGCCAATAAGACCAATGGTTTTTCCATCTACTTCAAAACCTCTGTTTTCTTCCCGCAACCAAACACCATTTCTAACTTCCTGATCAGCTTTGATAATTTTATTAAACAAGGCTAATAATAAGGCCAAACTATGTTCGCCAACAGCCGTGCTATTTCCTTCTGGCGCCGCGATTAGGGCAATGCCTTTTTGCTCGGCATAATCACAGTCTATATTTTCTAATCCCGCACCAACTCTACCGATAAATTTAAGCTTGGTAGCACAATCTATAAAGTCTTTGTCGATGCTAAATCGACTTCTAAGAACAATACCCACATATTGATCAATCTTTTTCAAGACCTGCTCTTTACTAGAACTATAATCCTCATGATTCTCAAAACCCAAGGTATTTAATTGCTCTATAAGTAAAGGATGATTGCTGTCTAGATGTAAGATTTTCATTAGTGTTTATGGGCTTGAGGACTTCTTAATATTGTTCTTCAGAATTTGGGAAGTCACCACTTTTAACATCGGCATTGTAATTTTCGAATGCAGTGGTCATGGTGGTGTACAAATCGGCATAGCGTCGCAAGAATCTTGGATTAAATTCATGAGTCATTCCCAACATATCATGAATCACTAAAACTTGACCATCTACTTTACCGCCAGCTCCAATACCGATAACAGGTATGGTTAAACTTTTGGCAACTTTTTCTGCCAAAGCAGCAGGAACTTTTTCTAAAACCAAGGCAAAACAACCCAAACGTTCTAGCAATAATGCGTCTTCTAATAATTTATCAGCCTCTTCATCTTCTTTGGCCCTTACAGTATAGGTTCCGAACTTGTAAATAGATTGTGGGGTTAAGCCCAGATGTCCCATAACCGGAATTCCAGCATTTAAAATTCTCTTGATTGATTCTTTTATCTCTTTACCTCCTTCTAATTTAATAGAATGTCCACCACTCTCTTTCATAATTCGGATGGCAGAACGCAATGCCTCTTTCGGATCTGATTGATAACTACCAAAAGGCAAATCAACCACCACTAAAGAACGTTCTATTCCTCTTACCACGGAGCTTGCATGATATATCATTTGATCGAGTGTAATTGGAAGGGTAGTTTCGTGACCCGCCATGACATTCGAAGCAGAGTCTCCTACCAAAATGACATCGATCCCAGCACCATCTACAATTTTGGCCATGGTATAATCATAAGCCGTTAGCATTGATATTTTTTGACCATTGGCCTTCATATCAACCAAGCTTTTTGTAGTGACACGCTTATATTCTTTTTTTGCTACAGACATTTTTATAAGTTTAATGCCATAAAAGTACGGATTTATTCTGTTTTGGGATTCTTTTTTTAGTCTAGTTAATCTTGTGTTAATCTTAATAAAATGCTTTTTTATCCTTCAAAAAATGAATAATTTTCATCAAACTAAGCCATTCAAACATGAAAAAATTAATAGCTTTAGTTATAGTAATGGTCTTTACTATAACTATGAATGCCCAAAAAAATGAAGCTAAAAAAGAGGTACAAAGTACTATTGAGAATTTTTTTAAAGGTTTTCACAAAGGAGATTTGGCTCTTTTAAAAACAACTCTCCATAAAGATTTAAAGGCTCAGACCACTTTTACCAATCCTAAGGGTGAAAAAATATTAAGCACGACACCCAATGCTTATGATACTTTAATCAAGTTTTCTGAAGCCGTTAAACCCACAGATGATTATTTTGAAAAAATCATTTCATACAATATCCAAATTGATGGAAATTTAGCTTCGGTTTGGACTCCTTATGAGTTTTATAACAAAGGGAAATTTAGCCACTGTGGGGTAAACTCTTTTCAGCTTTTTAACAATAACGGAAACTGGGAAATTATTTATTTGGTCGATACTAGAAGTAAAGATGGATGCAAACCATCACAGAAATAGCCAACTTTGAATTCCCCCGTTTCTCGTTTAAAAACAATACCTTTGCTTTTTGTAAAATACCTATGCCAGACAGCCCGAGCAGCCCTTTATTAGAACCTAATCTTTGGATAGACAACTATGCAGATTATTTGTACAATTATGCAATAAGCCGTGTAAATGACAGTGATCTTGCAAAAGATTTGGTGCAAGAAACTTTTTTTGCGGGGTTAAAGTCTGCGAAAAAT
>CBFHUV010000017.1:0-13376 GCA_965659055.1 Polaribacter sp. | reverse complement strand
GAAGGCAAATCGACAGAACGCACTTGGTTAGTAGCCATCTTAAAAAGAAAAATAATAGACTATTACAGAAAAATAAATTCGAACAAAGGCAAGGCAGAGGTTCGAATGAGTTTTTATGAAGAGGGTGAAAAGGAGGGGAATTGGATTGAAGAGCATGCGCCACAAACTTGGGATAATGAGGCAGACAAGCTTATAGAATCGGAAGAGTTAAAATCCACCATAGATGCTTGCATTGATCATTTGCCCGAAAAATATGCCATGGTTTTTAGAATGAAGACCATACAAGGTTTTGAAACTGAAGATATTTGTAAGGAGTTAGAGATAACGCCGTCAAATCTTTGGGTTATGATTCATAGAGCAAGAACTCAATTGAGAAAATGTATGGAAGAAAACTGGTTTAATAATTAAAGTCATGTTTAAGAAATTTCAGATTAACTGTGACCAGGCAACCACCATCTGTGACAAAAGTCAATATGGAGAAGCTAGCTTTTTTGAGAAACTAAAGCTGAGATGGCATTTGTTGGTCTGCAAGTTATGTTCTCATTATGTAAAACAAAACCAAATGCTCACCAAAGTTTTTAGAATAAGAGCTTCAGATTGCAAAGAACAAAAATGCCTCTCTGCTAGGGATAAGGAGCATCTTAAAAAGGAACTAAAAAAACGGAATAGTTAGCAACAATATAATTTAGAAAACAACGGAAAGCAACTTAGTTACTTTCCGTTTTTTTATCTTTGACAACACTAAAGCAAAAAAAGATGCATTTTTTACCGGAGAACATAGACAATTATGTTGTGGAGCATTCTCAACAAGAACCCCAATTGTTAAAGGAATTAACCAAAGAGACCTGGCAAAAAGTATTGAATCCACGGATGTTAAGTGGGGCTTTTCAAGGCAGGCTTTTGTCCATGCTTTCCAAATTAATCCAACCCAAAAGAATTTTAGAAATCGGAACCTACACTGGTTATTCAGCCTTGTGTTTGGCAGAGGGTTTGCCCGCAGATGGGATTTTGTATACCATTGATAAAAATGAAGAGCTACTAAGTTTACAGCAAAAATATTTCAAAAAATCAGGGTATCAAAACCAAGTTAAAACCTTTACAGGAAACGCCATGGACATTATACCAAACATTCCTGAAAAGTTTGATTTGGTATTTATCGATGCTGATAAATCAAATTATATTAATTATTTTCATCTGATTATAGATAAAATGAACCCAGGAGGAATCATTTTATCTGATAATGTGCTTTGGAGTGGAAAAGTAGTAGAAGCTTTAGACCCAAAAGATCTAGATACTAAAATTTTATTGGAATATAACTCCTTATTAAATTCTGATGATCGACTAGAAACTGTTTTGTTACCTATAAGAGATGGCCTAACGATTAGTAGAGTGAAATAAGCTTATTTATTTCTTTTAATGGGACCGGTAATTTCGTCTTTTACCTTATTGATTTCTGAAGTAATATCCTTGGCAATGTCTGTGTCAATACCTTGCTTGTTTGCCGTATCAGTAATCTCTCTTTTAATTTCATTGGTTGCATCTTTTAACTGACGCATTCCTTTCCCTAATCCACGGGCAATTTCAGGAATTTTGTCCGCTCCAAAAAGCATCACCACTAAAAGTCCGATAACGACGATTTCTGGTCCACCAATAAATAAAAAATGTGTGCTCATAGTAATGACAAAGATAAGAGTTATTTTCATTTGTCCTCTGTAAGATTTTCTTATTTTTTCAGCAACATTCGCTTAATCTCATTCAGCTTCATCAAAGCTTCAATTGGGGTTAAGGTATCAATATTGGTCGAAAGAATTTCCTCTTTAATATTTTCAAGTAAAGGATCATCTAACTGAAAGAAACTCAATTGCATTTCATTTTGTTGTGCTTCTTTAAGACGTCCTTTTACCTCTTTTTGGGTATGTGATTTTTCTAATTTCTCTAAAATTTTATTGGCTCTATGTATCACCTGTGTTGGCATTCCTGCCAATTTTGCCACATGGATCCCAAAGCTGTGATTGCTTCCCCCAGCCACTAATTTTCTTAAAAAGATAATGGTATCAGACAATTCTTTTACAGAGACATTGTAGTTTTTGATTCTCTCAAAAGTCTCAGTCATATCATTTAATTCATGATAATGGGTGGCAAAGAGGGTTTTTGCTTTGGCAGGATGCTCGTGCAAAAACTCTGCAATGGCCCAGGCAATTGAAATTCCATCATAAGTAGAGGTTCCTCTTCCAATCTCATCCAATAGCACCAAACTTCGGTCAGAAAGATTGTTCAGGATAGAGGCGGTTTCATTCATCTCTACCATAAAGGTACTTTCTCCCATAGAAATATTATCGCTCGCTCCGACTCTGGTAAAAATCTTATCTACTACACCAATTCGAGCATTTTGTGCAGGTACATAGCTCCCCATTTGAGCCAAAATAACAATCAAGGCTGTTTGTCTTAAAATAGCCGATTTACCAGACATATTAGGCCCAGTAATCATAATGATTTGCTGTAAATTTCTATTTAAAACCACATCATTGGCGATGTACTCTTCGCCTATGGCCAATTGTTTTTCTATAACTGGGTGACGCCCGTTTTTAATTTCTAAATCGGTGCTTTCATCTAAAACAGGACGCACATAATTATTGTCGATGGCTGTTTTTGCAAAAGAAAGCAAGCAGTCCATCTTTGCTATCAATTGAGCATTTTTCTGAACAGGTTGAATAAACTTCAGTACATAGTCAATGAGTTTGTTAAAGAGCTCACTTTCTATGGCTTGAATCTTTTCTTCGGCACCTAAAATTTTGCTTTCGTATTCCTTAAGTTCTTCTGTAATATAGCGTTCTGCATTCACCAAGGTTTGTTTTCGAATCCACTCTTGTGGCACTTTGTCTTTGTGCGTATTTCTAACTTCGATATAATACCCAAACACATTATTAAAGGCTATTTTTAAGCTGCTAATTCCAGTATTGGCGGTTTCTCTTTCCTGCATAGCATCCAAATAGTCCTTACCTGAAGTTGCAATAGTCCTCAAATCATCCAATTCTAAAGAGACACCACTTGCAATGGCATTTCCTTTGTTGATGTTTACAGGAGCATCATCTTTAAGTACTTCAGATATTTTGGCAATTAGTTCTTTACAATCTGATAAGGCTTTTCCCATAGCTTTCACGGCAGCATCTGAACAGTTTTCTGCAGCTACTTTGATGGGTAAAATAGCCTGCAAGGAATCTTTTAACAAGACCAATTCTCTTGGAGAGATCTTTGCGGTAGCTACCTTAGAAATGAGCCGCTCAATATCACTTATTTGTGCTAATTGATAGCCAACTGTATTGTAAAAGGCCTCAGAATCTATTAAAAACTTGACAATTTCTTGTCGTTCTTGAATGCCTGCTAAATTCTTTAAAGGTAGAGCCAACCAGCGTTTTAAAAGCCGTCCTCCCATCGGGGAGATGGTTGCATCTATACAATCTAAAAGCGTTACAGAATTGGTAGAAGTACCGTGATAAAGCTCTAAGTTTCTCACCGTAAAACGATCCATCCAAACATGGCTTTCTTCTGCAATTCTTCTAAGTTGTTGTATATGTGCTAATTGTTTGTGTTGGGTTTCAGATAAATAATATAGTACAGCTCCTGCAGCAACAATTCCAGCAGTGAGTTCATGGACTCCAAAACCTTTTAAATTTTGTACCTTAAAATGATTTTGTAAAGTCTCTGTAGCATATTCGCTTTGAAAAACCCAATCATCTAAATAAAAAGTGTAGTAGCGTTGGTCAAACAATTTGGCAAAGGCCTGTTTGTTTTTCTTTTCTACCAAAATTTCGCTTGGCCCAAAGTTTTGCAATAATTTATCAATGTATTCTTCATTTCCCTGAGCTACCAAAAACTCCCCGGTAGACACATCCAAAAAAGAAACTCCTAGTTGCTTTGTTTCACCTTTTCTGCCTGCAAAATCAAAATGGACAGCGGCTAAAAAATTATTGCTCTTGCTTTGTAACACCTCGTCGTTTAAAGAAACACCTGGTGTTACTAATTCTGTAACTCCTCTTTTAACAATGGTCTTGGTCATTTTGGGATCTTCTAACTGATCGCAAATTGCCACCCGCAAACCTGCTTTTACAAGTTTGGGTAAATAGGTGTTTAAAGAATGATGTGGAAAACCCGCCAAAGCAGTTTCTGTTTCACTACCAGCACCTCTTTTTGTTAAAATAATGCCTAAGATTCCCGCGGCTTTTTTAGCATCTTCTCCAAAGGTTTCATAAAAATCACCTACGCGAAATAACAAGATGGCATCAGGATATTTAATCTTGATAGCATTGTATTGTTTCATCAAAGGTGTTACCTTTTTTATAGGACCTTTTGCCAAGTCTTTCGGAATTTTAAATTAGTTTTGCGAAGATAGAAAAAGTTTTAGTGATTCATCTTTTGTTTTCATTGAACATTAGAAACCATCTTGTATTCATGAGAAAATTAAAAAATAGCGAACTCAACAGATTGTCTGTTTCTGATTTTAAAGCAGTTTCAAAAACGCCATTGATTGTAGTTTTGGATAATATCAGAAGCTTAAACAATATTGGTTCTGTGTTCAGAACTAGTGATGCTTTTTTAATCGAAAAAATTTATCTCTGTGGAATTACGGCAACACCACCCAATAAAGACATTCATAAGACAGCCCTTGGGTCTACAGAATCTGTAGATTGGGAGTATGCATCAGACACTTTGGCTTTGGTTGAAAAATTAAAATCAGATGGAGTGCAGGTTTTGGCTATAGAACAAGCAGAAAATAGTACCATGCTTAATGATTTTATTCCAAAAACAAATCAAAAATATGCAGTGGTTATGGGAAATGAGGTAAAAGGAGTACAGCAATCGGTGGTCTCAGCGGCTGATTTGTGTATCGAAATCCCTCAATTAGGAACCAAACACTCTTTGAATATTTCTGTAAGTTGTGGGATTGTACTTTGGGATCTCTTCCAAAAACTCTCGTAAATTTTAAAACCCTAAGATGGTTTTGGCAATCATAAAGTAAATTAAGATTCCAAAAATATCATTGCTGGTAGTAATAAATGGTCCTGTGGCCAAAGCTGGGTCAACCCCTCTTTTATCTAAGATAATGGGCACAAAAGTACCGATGATAGATGCAATCATAATAACCGAGATTAATGATATGGCAACGGTTAATCCAATGGCGATTTTAAAGCCTAAGAAAAGCATTCCAGCAGACATTAATAAAGAAGCCAAAACAAATCCATTGATTAAACTTTGCACAACTTCTTTTAAAAGTCGTTTCCACAAAGAGCCTTTTAAGCTATCATTAGCCAAACCTTGAACGATAATCGCAGAAGATTGTACGCCAACATTTCCTGCCATTGCAGCAATTAAAGGCGTAAAGAAAAACAACTCTGGATAGGTCTTCATGGCCGTTTCAAAACCTCCTAAAATAGAGACCGATATAAATCCTCCAAATAGCGCCAAAATTAGCCAAGGCAAACGTGCTTTCGTAAGCTCCCAAATGGTATCATTCGCTTCGACATCTTTAGAAATTCCTGCAGCCATTTGGTAATCCTTGTCTGCTTCATCCTTAATAACATCTACGATATCATCAATGGTAATTCTACCTACCAAGATATCAGCTTCGTCAATCACAGGAATTGCTTCTAAGTCATACTTACGCATCACATTGGCAACATCTTCAGCGGGGTCATTAACTCTTACAAAATCAACTTTTGGTATGTAAAACTCTGCAATTGGGGTTTTTGTAGAGGCGACTAGCAGATCTTTTAATGACAAACGACCTTTTAATTTCCCTGCATCATCAATTACATATATAGAATGCACACGAGTTACTTCCTCGGCTTGTGCACGCATTTCTTTAACACATTTTAATACGGTCCAATTTTCATTGACTTTTACCAATTCTTTCGCCATCAAACCTCCAGCGGAGTTCTCATCATAACCAAGTAATTCTTCAATTTCTTTGGCATGCTCTTCATCGACGATTTCTAACATCACCTCTCCTTGTCTTTCTTCCGAAAGCTCAGAAATGATATCTGCGGCATCATCTGTATCTAATTCGCCAATTTCTTCGGCGATTTCTTTAGCAGTAAGTTGTTCTAGAATTTTTTCACGAGTATCCTCATCAAGATCTATCAACACCTCAGAAGTGGTGACACTATCAAGCAATTTGATAATGTACAAAGCTTCATCAAAAGGCAATTCTTCAATGACCTCTGCAATATCGGCATGGTGAACATCAAAAAATAATTCAGAAAGGGCTGTATCATTTTTTTGCTCTACATAGCCAATCACATTTTCAATAAGCTCTTTTGTGATTTCAAAGGTCATTTGCTGCTATTTTTGAAGTAAGATCTATAAATTCTTCTACCGTTAATTGTTCGGGTCTTTTGGCAAATATAGGGTCTTCTTTTAAGCTTTCCGAAAGATTGAAAGAATTTAAACTTTTGCGAAGCATTTTTCGACGTTGATTAAAAGCCATTTTAACGACCCTAAAAAATAATTTTTCATCTACTGGCAAGGTAAAGTTTTCTTTTCTCGTCATTCTAATAACTCCAGAATCTACTTTTGGCGGTGGGTTGAAAACCGTTGGAGGCACTGTAAATAAATAGGTCACCTCATAAAAAGCTTGGGTTAATACAGAGAGAATTCCATATACTTTGCTGCCTGCTTTTTCTGCAATTCTTTGAGCCACTTCTTTTTGAAACATTCCTGAGAATTCAGGGACATAGGCTCTATGTTCGATAGCTTTAAAAACTATTTGAGTAGAGATATTATAAGGGAAATTTCCAATGATGGCCACCTGTTCTTTCTGAAAAAGATTGCTAATGTCTTGTTTTAAGAAGTCACCTTCAAGGATGTTAAATTTTTCTTTGCTAGTGTTTAATTGTAAATGTTCTAAAGGAAATGTTTCTTTCAAGTAAGCAACAGATTCTCTGTCGAGCTCCATAACCGTTACTTTCGGTTTTTTTTGCAATAAATACTTTGTAAGAACACCCATTCCTGGTCCAATTTCTAAAACGTGTTCATAGTTGGTCCCCTCTAATGAGTTTGCAATTTTTTCTGCAATGTTTTCATCCATTAAAAAATGCTGCCCTAAGTGTTTTTTTGCTTTTACGCTCATTTTTTGTGTTCCTATTTATTGGGATAAAACTCTTTTACAATTTTTAATTCGGTGCGAAAAGACACCATTTTATCTGCAAATTTTTGAAGAGCATCCCCTCGCAATTTTGCAGCATGTTCATTGTAATAACTATCTAAATCTTCACGAGATTTTGCTCTGTATTGCACAGAATAGGTAACCCCACCCATTTCTTCCTCTACCAAAACTTGAGTAAGGTTTGCGCTTTCAAATTTTCCTGTTGCCAATACTTCTGGAATGTGTTGATGAATCCATTCTAACCAAGCATCATGGGCACTTTCATCTATATTAATGGTTACGTTATAAATATACATACGAATTTTCTTAAAGTAGTTGCTTTCGTTTTTATGTCTCAGAGCAGGCTGTTAAACAATCTTCTGCCGCCTATTGAAGCACATCCCCCCTTAATTTTCTGTATTTTTTTCTGGCCTCCACCAGATAAATACTAGAAGGATGTTCAAAAATAATCTTTTGATAGTATTCTGAAGCCTTTTCGGGATTATTTAATTTGTTTGCATAGAGTTCCCCCAACTGATAATAGGCATCATCCACCAAAATACCATCCTTATTTAAGGCGATTAGTTTTATATAATTGGCAACGGCCTTATCAAACTGATCTGTTTTATTAAAAAGAGAAGCTTGTTTGTAAAGGGCTTCATCTTCGATAGCAAAGCCTTTATAATTAGATAAAAGGGTCTGTAAACTATCAATAGCCTGAGTGTTTTTTTCTTGAAAAGCCAACAAGTCTGCTTTGGCATATTTGGCCAAACTTAAATCTGTAGAGTCTTTGGGTTGATTGTCAGAAATAATTAAAAACAATTCTAAGGCGTCATTGGCAATAAGCTGGGTAGTTGATGCTTTTAAAACTTTTAGTTGCGCCATTGCCCAATCAAAATCATTCTTAAAGAACGAGGTTTGAGCAACCTTAAAGCGGGCTTCTTGAGAGATTGGATGATCTTTGATACTTGTTTGAACCTTCGAAAACTCAATTAAAGCCTTGTTAAACTTGCCCAGGTATACATAGATTTCTCCTAATTGCAATTTTATTTTTGCTTGGTTAAAGCGAGAACTACTGTGTTTTATGGTCTTATTTAAAACAATGATAGCCTTCTCCGCTTGATCTTTTTGAAAGGTTAAATATTTAGCATAGAGCAATTGGCCCTGAAAAGTGCTGCTGTTTTCTCCAAATTCATTAAAATAATTGCGAAACTGAGTTTCTATATCTGCTTGTTTTTTTGCCAAACCGATTTGCAGCATATAATTGGCAGCAATCAATTTATAATCACCTATAGGGCTATTGGTTTTTACAAAATCAAAGCAAGCATACGAATTTTCATAATCTTCAGCATTAAAAGCAAGCACTCCTAAATTGATTATATTACTTATAAACTCTGGGTTTCTTTGAAACAAAGCCTTCTCCTGAATAAAAGCCTTGTTGTATTCTTTTTGCTGGGTAAAAACCCAACTCAATAATTGATTCCAAACGTTTTTGGGATTACTAACAGATTTTTTGATGACAATTTTTTTAAACAAATTGTTGTTTTTACTTTGGGAATCCTCTGTAATATAGGCACTTGTAAATCTTTGTACTGTAGAAAGATAGGCGTCGTTGGTGTCTAATAAATCGATATAAGCCGTAAACATTTTTTCAAAATCACCTTGTTCTCCATAAATTTGAGCTATTTGGAAATTGTAATTGAGGTTTGGGTTTAAGGACATGGTTTTTTGATAGGCAGCAATGGCATAATCCAATAAGGTGTTTTCTTGAAACAAACGAGCAATATACCCTCCAAATCCAGGATTTTTATCAATAGAGTTTAGTGCTTTTTCATAGTTGATTTTAGCTTCTTCTTTAAGAAGTTGCCGATCAAAATTATAACCCAATTCTACATATAAATAGGTATCTGTGGGTCTTTTAGCCAACTGTTTTTTTAGTAAGGATTCAGCTGCACTAAAGTTTGTAGTTTCTTGAAAACAAGAAATCAGTCGTTTTAAATAGGTGGTATTCTGAGGGTTTTTATCGAACAGTTCTTGATAGAGTTGTTCTGCCTTTGCATATTCTCCTTCACGAAAATAATTTTCGGCCAAAAAAAGTTCATTTTGGGCGAAGTTTACTTCACTAATAAGCACTAATATAAGGACAAATAGCTTTTTCATGTATCCCAAAGATAACCAAGAAAAACGTTAAAATATTCCTAAAGCGTCATGATTTTTAGATTTCAGTGTAACATTTTGGCACAAATCTTGTCTATATGGCATAAGAACTAACAAATGCATATCATGAAAGAACTAAAAAAACAATACGAAAGCTCAAGAAGAGAGTCTATAGAGTTTATGAAGAACGGTCAAATTGCTGCGTATCTGAGCGCATTGATCGCAATGAACAACTACAAAAGGATGATGCTTGCAGTTGTAGCAAATTAAAAGTGCGCTTGGCAATCAAACGCACTTTTATAGCTATTCATTAATGGTGTCAAACCCACAGTAAGGAATCAATACTTCTGGAATTTTAATGCCATCTGCAGTTTGGTAATTTTCTAAAATTCCTGCCAATACTCTTGGCAATGCCAATGAACTTCCGTTCAAAGTATGAACTAATTGGCTTTTCCCTTCTTTATTTTTAAATCGCAACTTTAATCGATTGGCTTGAAAGGTTTCAAAGTTCGACGCAGAACTAATTTCTAACCAACGATCTTGGGCAGTAGAAAACAATTCAAAATCAAAGGTTAATGCAGAGGTAAACCCTGTATCACCACCACATAGTCTTAAAATCCTATAAGGTAATTTCAATTCTCTTAATATTTCTTTAATATGCTCAACCATGCCATTTAAGGCTTGGTAAGAATTATCTGGATGTTCTATTCGAACGATTTCTACCTTGTCAAACTGATGCAATCTATTTAAACCACGCACATGTGCCCCATAACTTCCGGCCTCTCTTCTAAAACAAGGAGTGTAACCCGTACAAAGTATTGGAAAATCATCTTCGGAAATTAAATCACCACGGAACATATTGGTAATTGGCACTTCTGCTGTTGGAATTAGATACAAATCATCAATCCCTACATGATACATTTGCCCTTCTTTGTCTGGCAATTGACCAGTGCCAATGCCAGAAGCTTCATTAATTAAATGCGGAACTTGATATTCTTTATAGCCTGCTGCGATGTTTTTATCTAAAAAATAATTGATAAGCGCACGTTGCAATCGCGCACCTTTACCTTTATATACAGGAAATCCTGCCCCTGTTATTTTTGTTCCTAATTCAAAATCAATAATATCATATTTCTTGGCTAACTCCCAATGAGGTAGGGCATTTTTACCAAGGTTTGGAATGATTCCTTCACTAAAAATTATTTCATTGTCTTCTGCTGATTTTCCAGCCACAACAGAGGCATGAGGAACATTAGGAATTTGAAACAACAAATTTTGAAGTTCGTCTGAAATGTTATTTAGTTGCTCCGTTAAAGTTTTAGATTTCTCTTTTAATTGACCGGTTTTTTCCTTTAAGAGGTTGGCTTTTTGATGCTCACCTGATTTAAAAAACTGCCCAATTTCTTTCGAAAGCTTATTAGATTCTTCCAATATATTGTCTAAGGAGACTTGCGTTGCTCTTCGTTGTTCATCTGCATCGAGCACAGCGTCAATCATGGTTTCGGCATTTGCAAAGTTTCGTTTTGCCAATCCGTTTAAAACAACTTCCTTGTTTTCTCTAATAAATTGAACTTGTAACATTCTTTTGAGTTTTAAGAACCGCAAAGATACAGGAACTACTACAAAATAACAATGTAGATTTATAGATTGTTGCGTAGGTAATCTAGTGCGTCTGATTTATCTTTTTGCAGCTGGCTAATTAGGGCTTCAACAGATTCGAATTTAATTTCATCTCGCAAAAAATAACGCAATTCGATTTGGAGGTTTTTACCATACAAATTTTCATTAAAATCGAAAAAATGAACTTCAATGGTTTGATGATCTCCATCAACTGTGGGTCTAAAACCGATATTCATCATTCCATTGACGACCTTTCCCTTTAATTTTGATTGAACCACGTAGACGCCAGTTTTTGGAATGAGTTTGTAGTTTTCAGACACGGATATATTGGCAGTTGGATAGCCAATTTTGCCACCTAATTGTTTTCCATTGACAACAATGCCGTTTAGGGTGAAATAATATCCTAGATAACGGTTGGCTGTTTCAATATGCTTATTTGCTAAGGCAGTTCTAATTTTTGTCGAGCTAACAGACACCTCATCGATATCTTGGGCAGGGATTTCTGAAACCTCAAAACCGTACAAATGGCTATACTCTGTGAGCTGTTCTAAATTTCCTTCTCTGTTTTTTCCAAAGTGATGATCATAGCCAATAATTAATTTAGAAGTATGTAACTGATTGACCAAAATATCTCGGACAAATTCCAAAGCGGTCATTCGAGAAAACTCTTTACTAAAAGGGTGGATGATTAAGCAATCAAGACCTGTTTTTTCTAGGAGAGCCGCTCTTTCTTCAATGGTATTAATCAATTCGATTTTTGAATCTTTTTGCAAAACCATTCTGGGATGAGGGAAAAAGGTGAGTAGCACCGATTTTTTATCTTGTTTTTTGGCATTTATCACCAACTGCTCAATAATTTTTTGATGCCCAATATGAACGCCATCAAAGGTTCCAATGGTAACAATGGTTTCTACGGAGCTATGATAGTTAGAAAGCGAATGAATAAGTTCCAAAAAAAATGATTTTGTGCAAAGTTACAATATTGCCATTTGAAACAGTTTATATTTTTCACAAAACTGCTTTTGTAATTTTGAGAATTTTTAAAGAAAATAATGCAAGAAGCTTAATTTTTATAAGACTTTATTAGCAGATTCAAAAAAAATTGTATTTTGCACTACAGTTAACAAATATTTTACATTATGAAAAAATTATTATTAGTTGCATTTGCAATTTTAACTAGCGCTTCTATGTTTGCTCAAACAAAAGTGACAGGTATAATTACTGATGCCGCTTCGGGCGAACCCTTGCCGGGAGCAAACATTAAAATAGAAAGAAAATTGGTGGGTACGAACACTGATTTTGATGGAGCTTTTACTTTACTAGTATCTGATGTTCCTCCTTTTAATATTGAGATTTCTATGCTCGGTTACAAAACGGAAAAGGTTGCAATTACAGCGAATAATCAAGTTGTAAAAATTACTTTGACAGAAAATGCGACAGCATTGGATGAGGTAGTTGTATCTGCCTCTAGGACTCCTGAAAGAATTATGGAGTCACCGGTTACTGTAGAAAGAATGGATGTTCGAGAAATTCGAAACACCTCTTCTCCATCATTTTATGATGGCTTAGAAAACCTAAAAGGTGTGGACATCAATACCAACAGTTTAACTTTTAAATCTGTAAATACAAGAGGATTTGCAACTTTTGCCAATACGCGTTTTATGCAATTGGTTGATGGTATGGACAACTCTTCACCAGCATTAAACTTTGCCTTGGGTAATTTACTTGGGATGTCTGAGCTAGATGTCAAGACAGTTGAGTTATTGCCTGGTGCATCTTCTGCTTTGTATGGAGCAAATGCTTTTAACGGAATTATGTTTATGACCAGCAAGAGTCCATTTGATGACCAAGGAGTTAGCTATGTGTTAAAGTCAGGGATTACTAATCAGAAAGCTGCTGGAGACAATATGTTTTATGACACAAGTATTCGAATCGCTCATGCGTTTTCAGATAAATTTGCTGCCAAAGCAACCGTGTCTTATTTGAAAGGTACTGAGTGGTATGCTACGGATTATAGAAATACTGTAAATGGAAAATTTGCTCCTGGCGACAGAAACTCAGATAGAAATTATAACGGTTTAAATGTTTATGGAGATGAGGTCTCTACCAACCTAAGAGGGGGTGCTCAAACTTTAGTTGGTTTAGGGATATTACCTGCTGGAGCAGATGCCTTAGTTCCAAGTGAAAACGTTAGTAGAACTGGATATAATGAATTAGACCTAATGACTTATGATGCAAAAAGTATGAAATTAGGGGTTTCTTTAAACTATAGACCATTTGGTAATGATCGATTGGAGGTTATTTGGAATTCTAAATATGGTCAAGGAAACACTATATACCAAGGAACGAATCGATACAATATCAAGGACTTTATGATGCAACAACACAAATTAGAGGTAAGAGGTAAAAACTTCTTTGTGAGAGGGTATTTAACCTCTGAAGATGCTGGAAACTCTTA
>CBFHUV010000016.1:0-25973 GCA_965659055.1 Polaribacter sp. | reverse complement strand
GCTTTTGATGATTTTATAAAAATTCTTGACTAGTTTTTTTAGAAAGCAACCAGACTATTCTATCATAAGACAAAACATAATGCATTGTGGTTGCTAGTCCAAAAAGGAGGCATAGTTTATAGTGTTCTAAGCTGTATAAACCAAGTTGCAATTGCAAATATTATAAGTTCGAGTGGCAGTCGAATAAGCCCAGGTGTTGGAATTGGTGCTTTCCCAGAACGACTTTTATCATTTGGAACGGCAAACACACTCCTCAGATAAAAGTCAATATTATTGGAAAACCAATAGCCAAGAAGAATTTGAGAGGGTTATCTGTTTGATTCCATCCCCAAAACCCAACCGATATAAAGGCACAGACCTCAATAATAAACCGAAACGCCAAGTTAAGTAGATGATACCCCATCGTTAATTAAAATAGGAAATCAAAGGTAACTCTTTTGAAAGTCTTTAAAAAATTAAGCAAAAATAAAGCCTGACTCGCGAGTCAGGCTTTTTTTTAAATGTATGCATACTAGTTGGCATCTTCTTCTAACAATTCAAAGAATTGATCCAATCTTGGCATGATAATAATTTTTGTTCTTCTGTTTAAAGCTCTATTGGCTTCTGTATCATTAGGAGCAAGTGGCACATAGCTACTTCTACCTGCAGCAATCAATCTTCCTGGGGTTACGTTAAACTTATTTTGTAAAAGTCTCGCAATGGAGGTAGCTCTTTTTGCAGATAAATCCCAGTTGTCTTCTAAGAACTCTGTTTTGATAGATTTAGAATCCGTATGTCCTTCAATCATGACATCCATATTCGGTTGTCCATTAATTACTGTTGCTACCTTCTCAAGAACTTTGAAAGCACTGCTGTTTACGTCGTAGCTACCGCTTTTAAATAATAGTTTGTCTGAGATAGAAATAAAAACAACCGTTTTCTCTACATTGATTATGATGTCTTTATCATCCAAACCTTGTTGCAATTCTTTCTTTAAGTGAAAAGCGACTGCCAAATTCAAAGAATCTTTCTTCGTCATTGCTTTTCTAATATACTTAATATATTGATCCTTTTTACTTAATTGAATTAAGGTCTCTTTAATATTGTCATTCGCCCCTTGTGTAAGTACTGTTAAATTGTCTACAAATTCTAGGGTTTTTTGCTTGTCTTTTTTCAATTCTAAAATGGTTGCTTCCAAATCTGAAATTTTGGCTTTGTTGCCATCTAACATAGATTGGGTTTTTTCTTTTTCGATTAAACAATCGGTCAAGGTTGATTTAGCAGCAAGTAGTTCATTTTTGGTTTGTAAATGTGTTGCTTCTAAACTAACATAGTCTTTTTTAGAAACACATGAAGAAATTACAGAGGCTACCAATACTAGTAAAAATATTTTTTTCATTGTAGAATAGAGATTATATATTTATACAAAAGTATGAAATTTGCAAGCAAAAAAGACTATAAATAATAGTTTTGTGATGATTTTATGAGATTTTTATCATTTATCTTTGTCCTAATAAAATGAATAGTAATGAAGCGTTTTTCTATAGCTCTTGTCATTGCATTGTTGTTTTCATGTCAAGGTAACCATGAAACTAAACTAGTCAAGTTGGAGGGTCTTATTTTTGGAACTGTTTATCATATAAGTTATCAGTCGATTAATGAACAGTCACTGCAGTCGAGTATTGACAGCTTGTTTGTATTGGTGAATAAATCACTTTCTACCTACATACCAAGCTCTGACATTTCTAAAATTAATAGAGGAGATACAGCAATTGTTGTAGATGATTTTTTTATCGAAGTATTTGAAAAATCAAAGAGGATTCATGAAAATACCGAGGGTTACTTTGATCCAACGGTAGGATCTTTAGTGAACGCCTGGGGTTTTGGGCCTAAAAATGATAAGATTCCTTTAGATAGTGTAGAAGTTGCAGAGTTTATGAATTATGTTGGCTTGGATAAAGTACAATTGCGAAACAATAAAGTGGTTAAGGAAAACCAAAAAACCTATTTGGATTTTAATTCCATTGCCAAAGGCTATGGAATTGATGTTATTGCTCGTTTTTTAGAAGGAAAACAGATTTCAAATTATTTGGTAGAAATAGGTGGAGAAATAAGAGCACGTGGGACCAATGGGAAAGGAAATTATTGGAAGGTAGCAATTGAAAAACCCAATACTGATGGCTCTCAGTCTTTTGAAAAAATAATTGAATTAAAAAATCAATCCATGGCAACATCAGGTAATTATCGAAAATTTCGACTGTCAAAAGATGGAAAAAAATATGTACATACTGTTAACCCAAAAACGGGATTTGCCACGGAAAGTGATTTGCTGAGCGCCTCGGTAATTGCCAATTTAGATTGTGCTGATGTAGATGCCTATGCAACAGCCTTTATGGCTATGGGCTTCGAAAAAGCAAAAAAAATAGTTATTAAACAGAACCAACTTAAGGTGTTCTTTATATATTTAGATACTAATGGGAACATTGCCGAATATGCTAATTAGCAGCTTAGTAGAATACGGTTAGTTTTTTTAGTGATTTTTTTTAGTTATCTTGCGCCTCCAAATTATTAGGGGATAATTTAAATACTAACTATGAAAACGAGAATACTCATTTTGTTTATGATGTGTTCATTTGCTTATGCGAATGCACAAACTAACGAAGAAATTGCTGGGGTATATATAACGAAGTCCGAAGAGAACTTCAATAATTCTAGAATTGCAGAAGCTCAGGTAGACTTTAACAAAGCGATGAAGCTTTTAGATACTATCAACAAGGCATCCATGGCAAAACTTGGTACGTTAATTGAGTTTGGTTTAAAAAACTACAAGCAATCAAGGAGCTATGCACAACAATATTTTCTATTAGAAAAGAACAAAAAGGCGAGTGAGTATCAGCAGCTTTTAGAGTTGTATGTTACTTTACAAGAACTTATAGAAAAAGAAGAACTTGAGTTTTTGAATAAGGAAAAAATTAGAATAGCTCAAGAAAATGCGAAACGCTGGAATGACTCTCTCAAAACTGTTTGGCAAAACCAATCAGATAAGTTGATTTTAAAATTCAATTATATTACGCCTTTTGACAAAAACGGAATTGCCGTCTTCAAAAAGGAAGAATCTTTTGGTCTTTTGAATGATCAAGGAATGGTTTTGTTGGAAGCAGATACATATAAAGACTTCAGAGCCTATGAAGGTTATGTGCTTTTACTAAATCAAAAACAAAATCCTACCAAGGTGTATGCCTACAATACTTCGAGTAAAGAAGGATTTATGTTACCAGAAATTAGTGGTTTTAATCCGCTTTCTACCAATTTTGGTTCGGTTATGTTGCCAAGAGGAAATGGAAAAGTTGTTGCTTATCCAAACAACACTTTAAAGGTTATGGTCTTTGATCTAACATCAAAAACTATTGATGTTCTTTCTGATGAGAAAGATGTTTTAAAAGAATTGAGAAAAACAGATAAAATTGAAAAATCCAATAATGACGGTCAAGTAAGAATTGGAGGAGAATGGTATAATTTTGGAGGACATTTAGGAGGAGGGATTTATCCTTTATTCAATTCAAATTATAGCTTATTTGGATTTTTATGCGGCATTGATGGCAAGATTTTAAAAGCCGATGAGTATAATCGTATGGGTGCCTTTTTTGGAGAAAAAGCGCAGGTACAAAATGCAGATACAACTACTTGGGTAAATCAGAATGGAACAGAATTAGAAACGGTAATCAATCCAGAATATGCATATGCTGGAATTTCCAAATTGGTTAAAGTAACAGGAGGCTATCAAATTCATCAAGAAATTGGAGGTAAAAAATATATTGTTTTAGGAGAAAACAAATTAGTTATGTTGGAAGATTATTTAAAAGAAAATCCATTCCCAACAGTAACGGAATAGTTTTAATTTTTAGTGCATACAGGGAGTAATTCACCTGGAGTCAAACAAAATCGCTTCACTAATTCTGGAGCGATTTTTTTTGTGTAGTCTATTTCATGAACGACAAACCCTGCATCGCGTAATTTGTCAAAATAATCAAGACCATAGACACGAACATGGTCATACTGCCCAAATAGTTGTGCACGTTCTTTAGGGTCTGTAATAGTAGGGTCTTCAAATGTTATCTCCCTAGTTAGATCTTGCGGAACTTGAAAAACCCCGAGACCACCAGGTTTTAATACTCTAAAAAGTTCTTGCATGGCCTTAGCGTCATCAGGAACGTGTTCTAAGACATGATTGCATAGCACAACATCAAATGAATCCGATTCAAAAGGAAGGTCGCAAATATCGGACTTAACATCGGCAATAGGAGAATACAAATCTGCAGTTATATAGTCAATGTTTTCTAATTTCTTGAAGGGTTTTAAAAAGCATTGTTCGGGTGCCATATGCAGCATACGCAATTGATTTTTAGGCAGATTTTCCCTTATTGAAAAACAAGGTTTTGTATTGTTTTTTAAACCAAAAAAATCTGTTTCTTCTTTTAGAAATAACCATAAGAGGCGGTGTCTTTCTAAAGATAGGGTACTTGGGGATAAGGCATTTTCTCTTTGAGTTCCGTAACCATAGGGCAAGAATTTCCGAAAACTCTTTCCATCTATTGGATCTGTATAGCTGCCACCCTTTAAGTAAAGGGCCACAAAAGGTTTTACAAAATAACTAGCCTTTATGAGCAAGGGTCGAGGTACTGTATTTAATATGCTCTTGAAAATGCCCAAATTAGTTTGCTCTAAATTCGTCTTCTTCGTTTGAGTGCATTCCCAAAGCTTCATATACATATTGGAAGGTAGATAAAAGCTCTGGTTTTCCGTTTACGATGGCTACATTATGCTCAAAATGTGCAGAAGGTTTGCCATCTCTTGTTAAGATGGTCCATCCATCTTTTAATTGGTTGATTTGTGCCGTACCCATATTAATCATTGGCTCAATAGCGACAACCATTCCGTTGGTAAATTTTTTACCTCTCCCTCTTTTGCCATAATTTGGCATTTCTGGATCTTCGTGCATTTTTCTACCCAAACCATGTCCAACCAATTCTCTCACGACTCCATAGCCATGCTTTTCTGCATAATTTTGAATCGCAAATCCAACATCACCTACACGATTGCCCGCCTTAAATTCGCGGATGCCTTCATATAAACTCTGCTTGGTAACCTCTAATAATTTTTTTGTATCAGGAGCCACATTACCTACTTCAAAAGTATAGGCATGATCTCCGTAAAAACCATTTTTTAAAGCACCACAGTCAATAGAAATGATATCACCATCCTGAAGAGGCTCGTTTGTAGGAAATCCGTGAACAACTTGAGCATTTGGGCTCATACATAAGGTGTTTGGAAAGTCATACAAACCTAAAAAACCAGGAATGGCACCTTCAGAGCGAATATACTCTTCAGCTATTTTGTCTAATTGTAAGGTGGTAACACCAGGCTTTACTTCCTTAGCAAGAAGTCCTAAAGTTTTAGAAACTATTAAGGCGCTTTCACGCATTAATTCTATTTCTTCAAGAGTTTTAATGTGAATCATACTGCAAAATTAAAGGGCAAAGATACTTTAAAAATTAAATATGCCCTTGGTCTTTCTTCATGGATGTCAAACACAGCTGAGATTTTTTAAAACATGACTTTTTGCAGGTTTTTATTTTATATTGTGCCGTATTTTTGCTTCATAAAAAAGAAATCATGTATACCTCCGTAAGCGCAGAAGAAGCTGTTAAGGCCATTAAATCAAATGATCGAATTTATATTCAGGCCGCTGCTGCCGTCCCACAGGTTTTAATAGCTGCCATGACTGCAAGGCATGAAGAACTTCGAAATGTAGAAATATGTCAGCTACATACAGAAGGAGATGCGCCATATGCAAATCCAGAGTTACGTGAAAGTTTTCACGTGAATTCCTTTTTTATTGGTAAAAATGTAAGACATACCTTAAAGGCAGGTAACGGGTCATATACTCCTGTTTTTTTGAGTGAATTGCCTTTGCTATTCAAAAGAAATATCATCGATTTGGATGTGGCTTTAATTCACGTATCTGTTCCTGATAAACACGGCTATTGTTCCTTGGGTGTATCAGTAGAGGCAACCCTTGCAGCATTAGAAAACGCTCGTTATGTAATTGCACAAGTGAATGTACAAATGCCTAGAACTTTTGGAGCAGGGATTATTCATATTTCTGAAATTAATGCATTTGTAGCCTGTGATGTGCCTTTACCTAGTCATAAAATTGCACCGCCTTCAGATGTAGAAAAGAAAATAGGTGGTTTTGTAGCTGGATTAATTGAAGATAGAAGTACTTTACAGATGGGTATTGGAAGTATCCCAAATGCCGTTTTATCCATGCTGGGTAACCACAAAGATTTGGGACTTCATACAGAAATGTTTTCAGATGGTGTGATTGATCTTATCTTAAAAGACGTCATCAATGGAAATTATAAAAAAATAAATAGAGGTCGAGCGCTAGCTACTTTTTTGGTGGGTTCTCAGCGATTGTATGATTATGTTGATGACAATCCATTTATAGAAATGAGAGCTTCAAATTATGTAAACGATGTTGCAGTGATTAAACAAAATCCAAAAATGGTTGCCATTAATTCTGCCATTGAAGTAGACCTCACGGGTCAGGTTTGCGCAGATTCTATCGGTAAAACAATGTATTCGGGTGTCGGAGGACAAATGGATTTTATTAGAGGAGCCTCTTTAAGTGAAGGAGGAAAAGCTATTATAGCCCTTCCATCTATAACAAATAAAGGAGTGAGTAGAATTACCCCTTTTTTAAAGCCAGGAGCAGGTGTTGTTACAACTCGGGCCCACGTTCATTATGTGGTAACAGAATATGGTGTTGCAAATTTATATGGAAAAACGATTAAACAACGTATTCAAGAACTGGTCAATATTGCTCACCCAGATTTTCAAGAAGCTATTGAGCGATCTTATTTTGATGCAACTTTTTAATTAACGAAACCTAGAAAAAAAACCTTTCTTCTTTTTAGGAAGTTCTGGCTGGTGGTTGAAAATTAATTGGTAGATGTCCATCCATCCAGTAAAACCCCCAACATTTTGATCATCAATAAATAAATCCGCGTGAATTTTTCGACTAATATTTTCATCAAATACCTCTTCTGGATAACTTTTATTGATGGCGTAAAAGTCGATGCCATTTTCTTTGCAAAAAATCACAGCATCTTTTAAAGCATCTCCAGATCGATAGGTCCATAAAATTAAACGATGACCCTCGGCTTATAGCTTTCTTAGGGTTTCGAATGCAAACATAAGCGGATTCCCAATTTTTGGATATGCATCTTCTACTATGGTACCATCAAAGTCAACGGCAATTATCAAATGGTCTTTTGGGTTCGTTTTCATTAGTTGTCGTAAGAATGTTTATAGTTTTGCCTGTTCAATATTTTTAAAATGTCTTTTTCCATAGACTCTCTTGCGTATTCTACATACCTTCCTACCTCCATGTCTTTATTTGTTTTAGGATCTTTTTTGTAAAAGATAAACGTGGGTACTCTAATAATATTTAAGCCCAATTGTAGGTTTTTTGGTGTCATTTTACTTCTGTTAACAGTGATCATTTCGAGGTTTTTTTCATCAAAATTGACGGCGTCCAAAAGTTTATAAAAATGAGGTGTTTCTCTTTTACTATCGCCGCACCAAGTACCCATAAACGCTTTTACTTTAATATTTTTAAATGCCTTTTTTAATTGACTCACGGTTACTGCATCCAACTGATAAGAATCATAATTTCTGTTAAACCAATTATTATAAGGCGCTTGTTTAAAATCAGATCTATGCACTACACCTAACAAATCGCCATTGGCATCTTTAACGGCTTTGTTTTGAGCCTCTATGCAACTCACTGCAACTAATAAAAAACTAATAAAAATAAATTTTTTCATGAATGCCTGAATTTATACTAAAGAATTTTGTGTCATTTCTTTGGGTTTTTTTAATCCCATAATATCTAAAATGGTAGGGGCGATGTCACCCAAGATACCATTTTTTATTGATTTTAGTTCCTTGTCGATTAAAATTATAGGCACTGGATTTGTTGTGTGTGATGTGTTTGGACTTCCATCTGGATTCATCATTGTTTCACAGTTTCCATGATCGGCAATTAAAATAGTTGTATATCCATTTTTTAGTGCAGAGGTTACCACTTTTTCAGTGCATTTATCTACTGTTTCACATGCTTTTACTGCAGCTTCAAAAACTCCAGTATGACCAACCATATCTCCATTTGCAAAATTTAGACAAATAAAGTCAATTTCTTTTTTCTCCAATTCGGGTATAATGGAATTTGTAATGTCATAGGCACTCATTTCTGGTTTTAAATCATAGGTGGCAACTTTTGGAGAAGGGCATAACAGTCTATTTTCTCCAATAAATGCTTTTTCTCTTCCTCCAGAAAAGAAAAAAGTAACATGCGGATATTTTTCAGTTTCAGCGATTCGAATTTGTTTTTTGCCCGATTTTTCTAAAACTTCTCCTAAGGTGTTTTCTAAATTATCAGTATTGTAAATAACGCGAATACCTTCAAATCGATCGTCATAATTGGTCAATGTAACAAAGTAAAGCGGTAACTTTTTCATGTGATACTCAGGGAAATCTTCCTGGGTTAATGCCGTAGTTAATTGCCGGCCTCTATCCGTCCTAAAATTAAAGAAGATAACCACATCGTCTTTTTCTATTTTGGCTTTTGGTCTTCCATTTTCATCAACGATCACAAAGGGATGGATAAATTCATCAGTACTGTTTTTATCATAGCAAGCTTGAATATGTTCTAACGCATTGTTAGTGGTTTCTCCTTCGCCATTTACCATAGCATCATAAGCTAACTTTACTCGCTCCCAACGATTATCTCTATCCATTGCGTAGTATCTTCCAGACACACTTGCTATGCTTCCGGTGGTCTGCAACATGTGGTTTTCGATGTCTTTGATAAAGTACTTACTAGATTTCGGATCACAGTCCCTCCCATCTGTAAAAGCATGTACAAAGACATTTTCTACTTGATTTTCATGAGCAGCACTTAGCAAACCTTTAAGATGATTGATATGTGAATGAATACCACCATCAGAGACAAGTCCTAAAAAATGGAGTCGTTTTTTGTGTTTTTTAGCATGATCAAAAGCAGCAATAAGCGCTTTCTCTTTTGCCAAGGTGCCCTCTTTAATCGCTTTGTTTATTCTTGCTAGATTCTGATAGACAATTCTACCAGCTCCTAAATTCATATGTCCCACTTCCGAATTTCCCATTTGACCTTCTGGAAGACCAACAAATTCTCCATCGGTGCGCAAACTGGCAGAAGGAAATTTTTTATAGAGTGAATTAATATACGGCGTTTTGGCATTGTAAATGGCCGAAACCTTTGGGTCTTGAGTGATTCCCCAACCATCTAAGATGAGTAAGAGTACTTTTTTGTTCATGAGTAATTATAAAATGTAAAAATACAAAAGATTTTTAGGAGCAGCTGTATTTTAACAGTTTCAATTGCTTACTTAATATTCCATTCTTTTTTTAACTTCATAAAAACAGCTTGTTGCTCTTTAGATAAACCATCAGCTGTAAATATTGATATCCCTGAAGCCCCATTTTTTTTCGCTATTCTGATGGCCTTTTCCAAGTCTTCAGGATTTTTTAAACCAGGAGCATATAAGCCAGAAACTACTGGAAAAGAAACGTCAGAAACTCCTTGTTTGGTTGCAAAACCAATCCAATTGATGTTTTCTCTGTAAAAATTTTGATACAACATCGGATATGCCGTATCTAAATTCCAATCATTCCAAGCCTGGCGAACCATTTGACGTGACATTTCTGGAAATGGAAAGACTGCAGCGGTGAGTCTTTGGCCTTTTTCATGAGCTAAACTGCTAATTTCATTCACCAAGCTTGTAATTGCATTTAATCGGAATTGACGCCATTCTGTCGACAATTCAGGATGCTTGAAATCAATAGGGTCTTTGTCAAAAATTTCTTTGAATTGGGCTCTTGCTATCGGATGGTAATCATAATCGTATTCTGGCATTTCAGTTTCTTGAACTAAATTGTATTTGGGCTGTAAATCAGCGCCAAGAATAACATCTGGATAGCGCACATAATCTAAATGAATCGAAGCCAATCCTTTGACTTCCATTAATTTTTTAGCGTTGTTAATAATATGCTCTCTGGCTCCTGGATGAAAAGGACTTAGCCATTGATAATAATCAACATAGGCTCTGTATTCTAATGAGTTTTTTCCATTTCTATTTACAGCATACCATTCTGGATGCTCCTTAGCAATAGGATCACCAGGTCGGTTAAGCGTCCACATCCAACCGTGAATTTTAATATTTTTTTCTGCTGCAATCGGGATTAATTTGCTCAGAACTTCTGGAGAGGCACCAATTAAAAGTTCACTGATTCCTAAAGAATCATAATGAGCAATTTTTTTTCTCCATTCTTCTTCTTTAAAATTGGCTCCAGCAGACCCCCATGAACTAAAGGTAAAGGATGTTTTGTTTGGAAATTTGTTTGATGCGGGTTTGCAAGAGAATAAAGCAATTACAAATAAAAAAATATAGAAATGTTTCATCATAATAACTAGTTTAAGCTGATTTTCTAATGATAGACCCGTCTTCTTTGATAATATAAATAGCGCCAGTTTTTAGGTTTTTAGTTGTTAGGGTAAATCCTGCAAAGGTTTTTAAAAAAGAGGCCTCTAATTGGCAATTATCATGCTCAATGATCGTAAAATTTATAAGAGTTCCAGCCGGTTCCGTCTTTAATTTTTTTAAAGATTTAAAGCCAATTTCACGAAATAAAGCATAACTAAGTTGCTCTGCTATATGGTCTGTCTGGTTGTTAAAAGGGGTTTTTTTTGTTGGTTCTTGGTCCGAAAACTGTAGATAGCCCCAGTTTTCAGGTAGATGCATATTAATAGCGCCTTGATTTGACCAGACCCAATTGTATTCTGGTAAATATTTTCCCTCAACTTTTTTTCGGCCATAGCTACTATTTTGCAAATCAAAATCCCACTCGACTCTTGAGAAATTAATCCGCCATTGTTCTCCGTTTTTTGGGATTCCTTTTCTCCCAGCTTTTAACTCATATAAATTAGCCAGTGGAATTGCCATTTCTAAAGACCAGAAATTATCAATATCAGTGGGATTGTTTATGGTTCCGTCGATAAAAACAGCAGATTTAAGCCTGTTTAAGTTCCAACTATTTTTCGCCTTTCCTCCTAAATAATAAGGTTTACTGAGACTTAGGTCCCAAATGGTTCCCAGAGCATTGATTTCAATCTCACCATAATTATGGGTCGTATTGGATGGGTCAATAAACACTTCAAAATCATTATTATAGAAAATAACAGCATCTCTTTTTGTAAGATCTCCCCAAATATGTTTTTCGTATAATTTGGCATAGATATATAAATAAGTATCATCCCAAAGCATTTTAACTTGTGTCTTTTGACTGGGTGTTTTAACTCCTTCGATATCAATGAATGTTGATGTAAATTCGGCATTTTTCCAGCTTTCCTCATCTGCTTTTCCATCAATCTGTATGTCATCAGAAGCTCTATGGGCAACATAGGTTTTTGGAACTACAATTTCATTTGATAGATCTATAGAAATAGGCTTTTTAGGTTGGCAATTCCAACAAAAAACAATTAAAAAATAAAGAGGAAATCGAGTAAAAAAAGTTGCTTTCAACTGAAAAATTTGATTAGGTGCTGCTAAGATACTAAAATAGTGCTTTTTATAAAGAAAACTTGAAATCCAAACCAAAATGCTTAACTTTACAGAGTAAAAAAAGTAAACAAAGAGTTAATTTTTTATGGCAACAGAAAGCCCTATCATTTGGAACGAGATTACCAAAAAACTACCGAAACACTTGCATAAATTTATTGTAAAACAACCTTACGATGAGTATACTGCACAAAATCAGGCAGTTTGGCGTTATGTAATGCGAATGAATATTGATTTTTTGAGTAAGGTTGCACATGAGTCCTATTTAGAAGGTTTGGCTAAAACTGGAATTTTGGTTTCTTCTATTCCGCATATGGAGGGAATGAACCGTATTCTTAAAGATATCGGCTGGGCGGCTGTATCTGTGGATGGATTTATTCCACCAAACGCCTTCATGGAATTTCAAGCTTACAATGTGCTTGTGATTGCTTCTGATATGCGAACTATAGACCATATCCAATATACACCAGCTCCTGATATTATTCATGAAGCAGCTGGACATGCACCGATTATTGCCAATCCAGAGTATGCCGAATATTTAAGAAGATTTGGTGAGATTGGAAGTAAAGCCATATCCTCCGCAAAGGATTTTGAAATTTACGAAGCGATTCGATTACTTTCAATTTTAAAAGAAGATCCAAATTCTTCTGAAAGTGAGATTAAAGCCGCTGAGGATGCTGTTGAGCATGCTCAAAACACCATGGGTGAATTGTCAGAAATGGCGCAGATAAGAAACTTGCATTGGTGGACCGTTGAATACGGTTTAATAGGCAGTTTGGAACAACCAAAAATTTATGGGGCAGGACTTTTATCTTCTATAGGTGAAAGTGCATGGTGCTTAACCGATGCAGTAGATAAAAGACCTTATTCTATTGAAGCCGCAAAAGTTAATTTTGACATCACCAAGCCACAACCACAATTATTTGTTACGCCAGATTTCGCGAAATTAAGTTTGGTTTTGGAACAGTTTGCCAATACGATGGCACTTCGGACTGGTGGTTTAAAAGGGGTTCAAAAATTAATTAATTCTGAGAATTTAGGGACCATAGAGTTAAGTACTGGAATTCAAATATCTGGTCATTTCACGAAAGTTTTGGCAGACGATCAAAAACCAGTGTATGTCCAAACAACAGGCGCTACTGCCTTATCATGTAGAGATAAAGAGTTAATAGGACATGGAATTTCATACCATGCAGAAGGATTTGGAAGTCCAATAGGCAAATTAAAAGGGATTAATATTCCAATTGAAGACATGAGCCCAAGAGATTTGGAGGCCTATGGTATATATGAAGGGAAACAAACCACTTTAGAGTTTGAAGGAGGTGTTAAAGTAGTAGGTGAGGTGATCACAGGAACTCGAAACCTTCGTGGTTCTATTTTACTAATTTCATTTAAAAACTGTACCGTTAGCTACCAGGATCAAGTTTTATTTGATCCTGCCTGGGGAATTTATGATATGGCAGTGGGTAAAGAAATTATTTCTGCTTTCGCAGGCCCTGCGGATTCAAATTCTTTTGAAAATACCAGCAAGATTTCTGAGACGAAGACACACAAATTGGTGTATTCTGATAAGGAGAAAATACTTTATAATCTCTATTCTGAGGTTCGCAAGTTTCGGGAGCAGAAATCTGGAGATGAGTCTACTTTTAAGATCCTTTTTGAACAGCTGCAAAAGGACTATCCGAAAGATTGGTTGTTAGCATTAGAGTTATATGAATTGTCAAACCAACGAGGGTACGCAATTGACAAACCGCTTAAGGAATATTTAGAAAAATTAGCCGAACAGAAAGGCTATAATACACTAATTACCAATGGATTAAACATGTGTAAAGTTTAATTGAAAAAGAAAAAAATGGGATTATTAGACTTATTTAAAAGAAAAGATATGAGTTCAGAAATTAAAAATTATTTAGAAAGAGGGGCAGTAGTTTTAGATGTTAGAACTAAAATGGAATGGGATGAAGGTCATAGCGACGGAGCTATGCATGTAGTTTTAAACTTAATTCCTTTAAAAGTTGATGAAATTAAGGCATTAAAGAAACCTATTATCGCTGTTTGTAAAAGCGGAGGGAGAAGTGCTCAGGCAACTCAGTTTCTAGCTAGAGAAGGTGTAGATATTATAAATGGCGGTCCTTGGGAAAATGTAGATCAGTACCTTTAATACCCATATTTATTAAAACCTGCCTCGCGGTGACGTTTTAATCTGCGCATCACTGTTAGAGATACTTCAATTTTTCTAATGGTTGAAAATATACCACCTAGTAAAGCTCCGGTAAAAGCTCCCATGGTTAATGGGTCAAAATTGTGACCTGTGATGAGGTATTTTGCATAAAACACGAGCATTCCTATCAAAATAGAAACTAAAAAAATCTGAAGTTTTGATTTTGATAAATAAGCATACATGCCACTAAACAATCCTGTTATAATTGAAGTAGCAGTAATTTTAGTAAGGAATAATTCATTTATTGGAGTGCCAGACGACATGAAAAATGAAGTTGTAAAAACTCCAATCAATACTCCAATAAATATTCCTAAAAGTGCTTTTTTTAACATTCGAAATGAGGGAAATTAATTTTAATTGGATAAATTTAATAAAAAAAAACGGGATAATTTCAATTAATTTATGTTGTTGCGCTTTTAGCAGGGCTTCTATTTTATTATGTACTTGCAACTTTTTGTAAATGTTTTCAATATGTTTTCTAACTGTTGATGGAGAGATAATTAAATTATCTGCTATTGTATTGTATTTTAAGCCTTTGCTTAAATGTTCTAAAATTTCAATTTCACGATTGCTTAACGAAATGTCTTCTGAGTCTACTTTTTTATGTTCGTCCGAAATGGGATTTCTTAATAGATTTAAAGTTTTTAATGCAATACGACATTTACCTTACTTAAAATTTAATAAAAGGAAGTTTTTTGGAGAGGGATTCTTTTTTTGCTGCCAAGGCATTTAAAAATTGTCGATGCTGTTCGGAGTTTTTATTGAAAGGCCTGTGTGCAATATCCCGCTGGACACCTTGTATTTCTAGCATGGTTTTTTCGGTGGCAGCATCCATCCAGGATGCACAAAATTTTTCCCAAATATAATTGATAGCAATTTGGTTTGGATGCACCATGTCTTCTTCATAAAAACGATAGTCTCTTAACTCATCCATCATTAATTCATAACTAGGAAAATAGTGTAGATTATTTTTAGCATTCACTACTTTATGAATTCCTGATATTAAATGTGATTTGCTTTGAGTGTTTTCTACAAATCCATCTTTAAGATGTCGTACCGGAGAAACGGTAAAGAGTATAGAACTATTTGGGTTGATGCTTCTAACCAATGCAATAACAGCTTCTAAACTTTCAGTAACTTCTTCAATACTCAAAAGTTCCTTTAAGAATTTCTTTTGTTCAATTTTATGGCAATTTGCAACTACTTGGTCAGAGGCGATATGTCTATACACCCACGCCGTACCTAAGGTAATGATTAAATGCGTCGCTTCTTTTAGTGCGGTATTATTTTCTTTCGTAATGCTGTTTAGTGTTTCTAGTAAAAGCACCTTATTTGGATTGCTAAAACTAGAGTGGATATCAAAATTATGCCAACGTTCATTAAAGTAAAACATATCTTCATCTGTATATGTTTTTTTATTAATACTGTTAAGTATAAACGTTTCAATTGCCTGTGGATGAAATAGAATTCCCAAGGGGTTTACTTTCGATTGAAATTTTAAGTGGGCTAATTTCTGCCCTATATTTTCTGAAAAACAAGAGCCAAGGAGCAAGATTTTTGAATGATAATTAATGGCATTTAGAGTCTGCTTTTGAAGGTTTAAATTGGTTTGTAGTTTCATGAAAAGCCAGTTAGGAGTGATAAATATAAAAAAACAAAGGTTCAATATTGTAAAAACCTTGAACCTTTATCTATCTATTATGTCTTATTTAAGAATTTAAAAAATCCTTTGCCTTATTCAATGCTTCAGTTAAGCCTGCCGGATTTTTACCACCAGCGGTTGCGTAAAAATTTTGGCCACCACCGCCTCCATTAATATACTTACCTAACTCTCTAACCACTTTTCCTGCATCTAAATTTTTTTCTTCGACCAGTTCTTTAGAAATATAACAAGTTAGTAAAGCTTTCTCATTTGCAGCACTACCAAAGACGAGGAACAAATTTTTATATTTGCTTCCCAAATCAAAAGAAATGGTTTTTATACCATTAGCATCCAAATCTGTCGTGGTTGCTAAAAATAAAATTCCGTTTACCTCTTTTAATTGTTGGTTATAGGTGCCTAGTAGGTTTTGAGCTTTTTCTTTCAACAAAAGTTCAATTTCTTTTTTTAAGGCCGTGTTTTCTTCCTGCAAGCTACTTATCGCTTTTACAGGTGCTACTGGGTTTTTTAAAAGTTGTTTTATTTCTGAAAAGTTTTTATCAAGATCTTCAAAATAAGATCCTACAGCATTGTTTGTAATGGCCTCAATTCTTCGAATACCAGCCGCTACAGCTCCTTCAGATTTAATTTTAAAATGCCAAATATCGCTGGTATTGTTCACATGGATTCCACCGCACAATTCCATAGATTTTCCAAAACGAATGGCTCTCACTGTATCGCCGTATTTCTCTCCAAATAAAGCCATGGCACCTTCTTCTATTGCTTTTTGCATTGGAATATTACGCTGCTCATCCAAAGGAATATGCTCTCTGATTCGCGCATTGACAAAATCTTCAATCTCTTGAATTTGATCTGAATTCACTTTCGAAAAGTGAGAAAAATCAAATCGCAAATAGTCTGGACTCACCAAAGAACCTTTTTGTTCTACATGCGTCCCTAAGATGCTTCGCAATGCTTGATGCAAGAGGTGGGTTGCTGAATGATTGCTCGCAGACAAGGCTCTATTTTCTTTATTTACAATCGCTCGAATACTGTCTGTTGGATGCTTAGGTAGATTTTTAGCAAAATGAATAATCAGGTTATTCTCTTTTTTGGTATCGGTAATATAAATAACATCTCCATTGGCAGACTCTAAATATCCTTTGTCTCCTAACTGTCCTCCTCCTTCTGGATAAAAAGGGGTCATATTAAATACCAATTGAAACTGTTCACCATCCTTTTTAGAAATTACTTTTCGATAGCGGGTAATTTTTACATCAGCCTCAAGTAAATCATAACCAACAAATTCTTCTACCTCATCTTCTAATAGCACTGTCCAGTCACTAGTTTCCGAAGCAGATGCTGATCGAGATCGAGTTTTTTGCTTCTCCATTTCTTTTGCAAAAGCCACTTCATCAACCTGCAAGCCTTTTTCGCGAGCAATTAATTGAGTTAAGTCTAATGGAAAACCATAGGTGTCATACAATTCAAAGGCTTTTGATCCTTCAATTGTTTTTTCTTTTGTAGTTTCAATAACACGCTCTAATAAAACCAAACCTTGATCTAGGGTTCTTAAAAAAGATTGTTCTTCTTCTTTAATAACATTATGTACTAAGTTAGACTGTTTTCTAATTTCAGGGAAAGCATCACCCATTTGATCACTTAAAGCATCCGCTAGTTTATAGATAAATGGATCTTTTTGATCTAGAAATGTAAATCCATACCGAATGGCTCTACGTAAAATTCTTCGAATCACATAACCTGCACCCGTATTACTCGGTAATTGACCATCTGCAATAGAAAAAGCCACAGCACGAACATGATCTACGATCACACGGATCGCAATATCTGTCTTTTCATCTTTACCGTATTTTGCATTGGTAATAGTTTCTATCTCTCTAATTAATGGAGTAAACGCATCTGTATCATAATTAGAAGTTACATCTTGTAACACCATACACAAACGCTCAAATCCCATTCCGGTATCTATGTGTTTGGCTGGCAATTCTTCTAAAGAACCATTTGCTTTTCGGTTGTATTGCATGAAAACCAGGTTCCAAATTTCTACAACTTGTGGATGGTCTTGATTGACTAATAACTTTCCATCGATAGCTTTTTTCTCTTCAGGAGTTCTGATATCTACATGGATTTCAGAGCAGGGTCCACAGGGTCCTTGCTCACCCATTTCCCAAAAATTATCCTTTTTATTTCCCATTAAGATGCGATCTTCAGGGATGATTTCTTTCCAGTAATCAAAGGCCTCTTGATCTAATGACAACTGATCCTTGTCATCACTACCTTCAAAGACAGTTACGTATAAAAGCTCTTTATCAATCTTATACACCTTGGTTAATAGTTCCCATGCCCAACCGATAGCTTCCTTTTTAAAATAGTCTCCAAAACTCCAGTTTCCAAGCATTTCAAACATCGTATGGTGGTAGGTATCATAACCCACTTCTTCCAGATCATTATGCTTTCCAGAAACGCGTAAACATTTTTGTGTATCTGCAATTCGATTGCTTTTCGGTACTGCATTCCCCAGAAAATATTCTTTAAAAGGGGCCATCCCAGAGTTGGTAAACATTAGCGTTGGATCATTCTTCAACACCATAGGTGAAGAGGGTACAATTGCGTGTTGTTTCTTTGAAAAGAAATCTAAAAAAGTAGCGCGTATGTCTTGTGACTTCATAAAAATTGAATTCTATAATAATGTTTGTAACATTTTTGTAAAATCAGCTACTTATAGTAGTGATAACAAATATATTACAAACCAATCGTGTTAAATTTTGTTTAAAAATTAAGCAAAAAAAGCTAGTTAAAAAACATTTCGTAAATTTGTTTGTTTTTAAGGTATTGCCTTCATAAAACCAGCACCTTAAAGAAGACAAAAATAGTACATTTCAGCTTATGGCAAAGGTAAAATATTATTACGACGCTGACACGCTCTCTTATCGAAAGATTGAGCGTAGAAAAAAGGAAGTCTACCAAAAGGGGACCCTGATCTTTTTGGCGATACTTTTAATTGCCTTTTTCGGGTTTATTATTTTTAGTCAATTTTTAATGTCTCCAAATGAGCGTGCTCAAAAAAGAGAATTGGACAATTTAAAATTACATTATGATTTGCTGAACAAAAGAATCGAAGAAACTTCGAATATACTTACAGAAATTCAGCAAAGAGATAACAATATTTATAGAGTCTTCTTTGAGGCGAATCCAATACCAGAAGAACAACGCACTGCTGGATTTGGTGGGGTAAATCGATATAAATCTTTAGAAGGCTTTGACAATTCAGCTATGATTCAAAAAGCTACTAAAGACATTGATGTCTTATCAAAACAATTAGTGGTTCAGTCAAAGTCCTTAGATGAAATAGTTTCCTTAGCCAAGGAAAAAGAGAAAATGTTAGCTTCTTTACCTGCCATTCAGCCGGTAAGTAATGAGTTTCTTACCAGAATGGCTTCAGGCTATGGTTGGAGAAACGATCCATTTACCAAGGCCAGAAAGTTTCATAGGGGAATGGATTTTACTGCCCCTCAAGGAACTCCTGTATATGCTACTGGTGATGGAGTGGTTTTAAGAGCAGATGCCAATGCAACAGGATACGGAAAACACGTTCGTATTGATCATGGATTTGGTTATGTTACCCTGTATGGGCATATGACAAAATATGTGGTTAAAAGAAAACAAAAAATTAAAAGAGGTGATTTACTGGGTTATGTTGGAAGTACAGGAAGATCTAAAGCACCTCACTTGCACTATGAAGTTCGAAAAAATGGACAAGCTATTAATCCTATTAACTTTTACTACGGTAGTTTAACTCCTGAAGAATTTAATGCAATGTTAAAAATTGCAGAGTTAGAGGGACAATCTTACGATTAAAACAACGGGCCAACATGCATGTAGATTTACCAGAAAAGAGGTATTACAAAATAGGGGAAGTTGCGAAAGCCTTTGACGTAAACACTTCATTAATTCGGTTTTGGGAAAAAGAGTTTGACGTGATCAAACCAAAAAAAAACGCCAAAGGGAACCGACTATTTACCCCAGATGATATTGCCAATTTTAAATTGATATACAATTTGGTGAAAGAACGTGGGTTTACCCTTGAAGGTGCAAAAACCCAATTAAAACAGCATCCTGAAAAGACCGTGAAAAATCATGAAATTATAAGCAGATTGGAAACTGTCAAAGCAGCATTAGTGAAAATTAAAAATCAATTAGAATAAACAATTAAAAAAATAGAAATTATGAAAAAATGGTTGCCATTAATTATTGTAGTAGTCCTGGTGTTTATCGGGTATAGAATGGTTGTAGGATTTAATAATACAGCTGTGAAATTGCAGGAGAGTGTTGAAGAGGCCTGGGGGAATGTAGAAACGTCATATCAACGTAGAAATGATTTGATTGGAAATTTAGTAAATACAGTAAAAGGAGCTGCAGATTTTGAAAAAAGTACGTTAACTGCAGTTGTTGAAGCTCGTGCAAAAGCAACTTCTATGAACATAGACCCTTCTAAAATAACTCCAGCGCAACTGGCAGAGTTTAATAAGGTTCAAGGAGGTTTAAGCGGGGCTTTAAAAAGCTTATTGGTAACTGTGGAGCGTTATCCAGATTTAAAAGCGAATCAAAACTTTTTAAAGTTACAAGATGAGTTGGCGAGCACAGAAAACCAGATTTTAACGGCAAGAACCCGTTTCAATGAGGGTACAAAATTGTACAACACACATGTTAAAACATTTCCAAACACCATATTTGCAGGTTGGTTTGGATTTGATGCAAAACCATATTTTACAGCAGTTGAAGGTGCTGAGAACCCAGTTGAGGTAAAATTTAATTAAGTTTAATGAGCGAAATAAAATCAATACTTTCTAAAGAGGATGAATTAGAAGTTGTTGCAGCTATTCAAACAGCCGAAGCAAATACTTCTGGAGAAATCCGTGTACACATAGAACAAACGACCAAATTGAAGCATTATGATCGGGCTTTAGAGGTTTTTGAACAGTTAGAAATGTTCAAGACAGCCCAAAGAAATGGTGTTTTAATCTATGTAGCATCGGACGATCGCAAATTTGTCATCTGTGGTGATGAAGGAATTGATAAGGTGGTTTCTGATGATTTTTGGGATACTACCCGAGATGAAATTGCAACACATTTCAAGCAAGGAAATTTTAAGGAAGGGCTTATAGCAGGTATTTTACATGCGGGACAGCAATTGAAACAATTTTTTCCTTGGCAAAAAGATGACACAAATGAACTCTCAAACGAACTCTCCAAAGGATGATATTTAGCAAGAAAATAAGTTTTTTAGGATCAGCCAGACTGTTTTTATTTTTGGTTAGCTTGCTTTTGGTTCAGACGGTTTCTGCACAATTTACCATTCCTGCAAAACCAAAGTTACAAACAAGTGTTTATGATTATGCCAAACTTTTAACGGTAAATCAAAAGCAGGCATTAGAAAATAAACTAATTCGATATTCAGACACAACATCTACCCAGATTGTTGTCGCTATTATTGAAAGTCTTCAAGGAGAAAGCATTGGAACTCTAGCACCAAAATGGGCACAAGAATGGGGCATAGGTCAGGCCAAAGAGGACAATGGAGTATTTATTTTGCTAGCGCTAAAGGATCGTCAAATATGGATAGCTCCCGGTTATGGGGTAGAGCAGTTTTTAACTGCTGGTATTACCGGTGAACTGACAAGAAATACCATCATCCCTGAATTTAAGAAAGGAGATTATTACAGTGGATTAGATAAAGGAGCCGATGCTATTTTTAGTGTTTTAAATGGAACCTATAAAGGCACTAGAAAGTCGTCTAAAAGCAGTGATACTCCGGCAATTTTTAAGTTAATTCCAATCATCTTTTTCATCATCTTATTTATCATCTTATCCAATAGAAACAACCGAGGAGGTGTTAGAGGCGGTAAGAGAAATATTGCTAGTACCTTATTAGATGTGCTTATTTTAACAAGTGCAGGTAGAGGTTTTGGTGGAGGTAGTAGCGGTGGAGGTTTTGGTGGCGGCTCTTCTGGCGGTTTTGGTGGCGGTTTTGGAGGCGGAGGCTTCAGCGGTGGTGGAGCTGGTGGAAGTTGGTAACAATTTTAATCTTTCGGTTTTTTATGCGTATTAAATTTCCATCGGAAACCTAGGACAATGTTTTGCGAGTTTCTTGGGCTTTGGGTAAACTGAATAAAATCATCAGTTGCCGTTCTGTTAATATTATTGTTCTGATTTAAAAGATCTCTGGCCGTCAAAGAAATGAGTCCTTTATCTTTAAAAACACTATATGAAATCGTAGTATCCCACGTATAGGTGTCTTTTTGAAGGCCTCCAGTAATGGCAGAATTATAGTTGTATGAAAAATTATTTGACCATTCTAGGTTTTTAGGGTATTTCAGCCTTGTTCTTAAGCTTGCTCTTTTTTGGCATATTTTTGATACATCACATATACTTTCTCAAAACTAATCTTGAGTTGTATTGGCAATTCTAGTTGCCCTAACTTACTAGTGTGCAGTACTTTCATTGGTTTTTTACAAGTTGTATAAAGATACAAATTCTTGCCTATAGTCGGAGTTTTTTGGAGAACCTAACAGAAAAAGCCGAAATGAAGTTACTTTTGACGGAAATAAATAATTACAGGGACTCCATTAAAATCATAGATCTCACGTAATTTATTCTCTAGAAAACGTCGATACGGATCCTTAACGTATTGTGGTAAATTTGCAAAAAAGGCAAATTGCGGCGTAGGTGTTGGCAATTGCATGCAATATTTAATTTTTACATATTTTCCTTTAATAGCAGGCGGTGGATTCTGTTGAATAATCTCTAACATGGTATCGTTAAGCTTGCTTGTAGGAATCCTTTTTTTACGACTTTCGAACACGCTCACAGCTGTTTCTATTGCCTTAAAGATTCTTTGTTTGGTAAGTACCGAAGTAAAAATAATTGGCACATCGGTAAAAGGTGCAATTTCTTTTCTTACAGCGGCTTCATAATCTCTCATGGTATTGGTTTCTTTTTCTACCAAATCCCATTTGTTAATTAAGATGATCACTCCTTTTTTATTTTTCTCGGCCAACCAAAAGATATTTTGATCTTGGCTTTCGAAACCACGAGAAGCATCTACCATTAGAATAATGACATCGGCATATTCTATTGTTCGAACGGCTCTCATCACAGAGTAAAACTCTAAATCTTCTTTAACCTTTGATTTTCTTCGAATTCCGGCAGTGTCTACTAAGTTAAAATCAAAGCCAAAACGATTGTATTTTGTATCAATAGAATCTCTAGTTGTTCCGGCAATATCCGTTACAATATTTCTATCCTTTCCAATTAAAGCGTTAATAAAAGATGATTTTCCTGCATTTGGTCTTCCCACTACAGCGAATCTTGGAAGTTCTTCACTCTCTAAATCAGCAGCCTCTGGTTCTGGCATTTTCAATGCCAAAGCATCTAATAAATCACCAGTTCCACTTCCATTGATAGACGAAATGGTAAAATAGTCTCCAAGGCCAAGATTATAAAACTCAAGGGCATCGTTTTCGCGCATGGCATTGTCTACCTTGTTTACGACCACAAAAGTTGGTTTTTTAACTTTTCGAAGTAATTTAGACACCTCGGTATCCATTGGAGTAATTCCTTGTTCTACATCTACGACAAAAACAATTAAATCAGCTTCTTCAATAGCCAACTCTACTTGTTTGCGTATTTCTTCTTCAAAAATATCATCAGAGCCAATAGCATATCCTCCTGTATCAATCACAGAAAATTCTTTTCCATTCCAGTCAGATTTCCCGTAATGTCTGTCACGAGTTACTCCACTCACAGAGTCTACAATGGCGTCTCTGCGTTGAACCAACCGATTAAATAAGGTGGATTTTCCTACATTAGGCCTTCCTACTATGGCTACTATACTCGTATTCATCTCTTGTGAAATTTTTTGCAAAGATAGTCATTAGCTAATGAATTTTGTTTAAATTTAATCAGATTAAAATTTTTTCATTATGAAGAACAATGCTACCTCAATTATTTTTTCTGTCGCTATCGTTTTGGCGGCCTATGTGTTTGGAAATGCCATTATAAATAGAAACAATTTAGAAAGCATGATTTCTGTAACTGGTTCTGGTGTGGCTAATTTCACTTCGGATTTGATTGTCTGGGAGGGAAGCTTTTCTAAGGAGAGCGAGAACCTAAAAGACGCCTATGCCGATTTGGAAAAAGATAAGAAAATTATTAGTGATTATTTAATATCTAAAGGAATTGCCACTGATGAATTTGTATTCAATGCAGTTCAAAGCAGAACTAAAAACAAAGCATTGTACAGCAATGATGGGAAGTATATGGGTGAAAAGTTTTTAGGCTATGTGCTTACTCAATCCATGCAAATTGATTCTAAGAATGTAGAAAAAGTAGAAAAGGTTTCGAGAGAAATTACAGAATTGTTAAACAAAGGAATTCAATTTTACTCACAACCACCTCGTTATTATTATACCAAGTTGGCCGATTTAAAGATTGAGATGATTTCTACAGCCACTGCCGATGCCAAATTACGTGCTGAGAACATCGCTAGCAATTCTGGAGGATTACTGGGCAAGTTAATTTCTGCTCAAATGGGGGTTTTTCAAATTACAGGATTGAACTCGAAGGAAGATTATTCTTGGGGAGGTACATTTAATACCTCATCCAAAGAAAAAACAGCTTCAATTACCATGAAGTTAACCTATAAGGCAGACTAGTTCTTGTGAAAGAAGTACAAAATTCACCGATATTTTTAAGGCCGAGGTTTCAGCTAGAATTAGAGCAGTCTGCAACGACTATTCTTGAAGAATTTAAGAAAGAACTAAAAGAAAAACTCTGTGAGTACCCAAGTAAGTTTTCCGACGGTCATGTATCTATTGATGTTCCCTTAAAGAAGGCTCATTTTTGGTCTCCTCAACTTAATGTAGAGGTAGTTTCATTAACAGAATCAAGCTGCTTAGTCAAGGGCTTATTTGGTCCCAAACCACAAGTGTGGACCTTGTTTATGTTTGTACATTTTGTGCTTGGATTTCTTTTTTTATGCTTTGGTGTAGTTTTATATGTGCGCATCCGACTAGATGAAGCATTTATCATGCCCTTAATGCTAGTCATCTTTATTCCTTTAGTATGGGTGTTGCTTTATTTTTTAGGAAGAATAGGGAAAAGTACGGGCCAACCTCAAATGGAAGACCTACATGACTTATTCGTTAAAATTATAGGAGCAAACTAATTAATCCTTATAACCAAAACGCTTTAGTTGGTTGTTGTCACTACGCCAGTTTTTATTCACTTTTACAAAAAGCTCCATAAATACTTTCTTGTTAAAGAAAAGCTCTAAATCTTTTCGAGCTTCGGTTCCAACTCGTTTAATGGCAGCTCCTTTATGACCTATAATAATCCCTTTTTGGGTGTCTCTTTCTACCATAATCACCGATCTAATTTTAATTAGATCTTCCTCTTCAATAAAACTTTCGGTTTCAACTTCAACAGAATAGGGAATCTCTTTTTTGTAATGCATTAAAATCTTTTCACGGATTTTTTCATTGACAAAAAAACGTTCTGGCTTGTCTGTTAATTGGTCTTTAGGATAAAATGGAGGGCTTTCAGGCAAAAGCTCAATAATGCGTTGCAAGACATTGTCTACATTAAATTTTTCGAGCGCAGAAATGATAAAAATAGAAGCATTTGGCACCTTTTCTTTCCAGTAGCCAAGTTTTTCTTCTACCACGTCTTGCGATGAAGTATCTATTTTGTTCAGCAATAAAATAACAGGAATTTTGCTGTGTACTATTTTTTGAAAAAAGGATTCATTTTTAATGTCCTTTTCGCCAACTTCAACCATTAAAATAAGCACATCCGCATCCTCAAAAGCCGATTTTACAAAATCCATCATAGATTCTTGCAGGCCATAGGCCGGTTTGATAATTCCTGGCGTATCAGAAAATACAATTTGATAATCCTCGGTATTTACGATCCCTAAAATACGGTGTCGAGTTGTTTGTGCTTTGGGTGTGATAATGGAAAGTTTTTCTCCAACCAAGGCATTCATCAAGGTAGATTTTCCTACGTTAGGGTTCCCGATGATATTAACAAAACCTGCTTTATGTGTCATGCTACAAAGATAGTTTGTTTTTTTCTTTTGAACCTTTTTTAGGGTAGGATATTGTGCGTCTGAAACTTAGATATTTTAGCCTGTGATAATTAAATAAAAAACACAATTATTTGGAGATATCAATAAAAAGCGCGTATCTTTACAGTCCAAATCGCGGGATAGAGCAGTATCCTTCGACTACGCTCAGGATAAAGTACCTACTGAATTTTGAGTTTAATTTAAGAGATTAGAATTGATATTGTATCAATTTAAGACATACATCGCGGGATAGAGCAGTAGTTA